>CAJWNY010000028.1 GCA_913043815.1 uncultured Gammaproteobacteria bacterium | reverse complement strand
AATTGTCTAAACCGCAATTAGGTCTTTCTTGTACTTTACTTGACCTTTTTTCGCTTTTTGGTAGAAATGTTAGCAAAATACGCTTTTTTGGATGAAATGCCCGTGAAATGGTATAAAACTCAATAGCTTATAGGGCATTCTGGCGGTTTAGTTGTGGGACATTTCCTTAATCATTCACAATCGAGCCGAAAACTACTTCTAGGCGGCAATAAAACCGAAAATGCATTGCGAGCGCTTCAGATATTGCAGATTGAAAGCTAAACTCGCACCGGAGGGCAATATTGCCCATTTAAACGAAAGTTAAAATCAAATTAAGACCCTCATATGCCTAAGCTCCAGCGACTGCCGGAATCTAATGTTGACTACGTTTACGGCATCTTTTTACTTACAGAAAAGCACAAACTGATCCGTGCGCTAAAAAAGATTCACCAACCGTCTGTGCATGGTACGCGCACCTGGGGTTCGGCGTTCTTGACTATGGACTATTTGACCCATAATCCAATTAGCAAAGGTGCCAAGGTCTTGGATCTTGGCTGCGGTTGGGGTGGGGCGTCGGTATTTTGTGCGCACAAATTCAAGGCCGAAGTCACAGCTGTTGATTTAGATCCAGCTGTATTTCCTTTTTTGAAAGTCTTTGCCGAAATAAATTCGGTGGAGGTGAAAACACGTAAAGCTGATTTCACCAAACTTAAGGGTCCGGATTTGGGTGAGAATCAAGTAATTTTAGGTAGTGATATTTGCTTCTGGGACTCTCTAGTGGGACCCTTGGCGAATATGGTCAATCGGGCCATGAACAATGGTGTTGAGCGAATTATTATCGCAGATCCGGGAAGGCCAACCTTTTACGAATTTTGTGACAAGGTATCTTCCAAACATAAAGTTAGTTTGCAGGAGTGGTATAGCGTTGAGCCAGATCGTAGTGTGGGCGAAATTGTAGAAATAAGATCGTCCTGAGATCCATAAAGCTAAACTAAGGTCTGTGACATTTCCCGGCCTCAAGGCGCGTGCGAATAACCTTATTCGACTGGCCGACGCTAAAGGATCAGGAACCGGCGTCGTTGTTTAAAAACCCTCGAAGCTGCCTGGACATGCTGGTGCAAGCGTTGTTTTGCACTCGAGCAATAATTGGGATGGGCACAACGATCGCCGGCATGTAACTAGTGCCATCTGCGTCAGAAGATATGCGGCCTACAGTTTTACCGTCGTCCGTATCCCAAATTGTGGCCTCATAAGACGCATCGTTTTCCCATGTTAAAAAACCAAAGCATCCACCTCCATACGGCGATAAAGAACACGCCAGTGAGCCATTAGAGGAGGTGCGCTGGGTTTTGCCCTCTAGCCAAATCAGGTATTTGATGCCCAAGTTACTCAATCGGTTCGCGAGCAGTCGTTCCTCTAGAAGTTGGGGCAGCTGATTTACTTTTACCGGCGCGGTGCGTGGCTCGAACCAAGGGAAAGTTTGGTCCTTAAAGTTTTGTTGGCTGACAACATTGAGGCCATTGTTGCCATTAGCTAAATCCTTAGCAACGCAGTCGACAAAGTTGATTTCAGTTTCTTCGTTACTGGGTCGGTTACTGCGCCCAAGTACAACAACAGAGTCACCTACTTGTATACCGGTTTCACGCTCTCTTACTTGTTGAATTGTGGAGTTTACGCAGCCGAATAAAATGCTGCTGACGCACAGGGTAAAAACGAGTTTCATTTTAGTACCCTCTTTCCTTAGATACGTCGTTTGTGTGTTAGAAATGCTCATTCTGTCCGGGCCTCAGTTGCAGTGGGTTGCTCCTGGTGTATTGCTTTCTGTTTTTGAGGTGTGTCCGGATTTTTAGCAGGTTCTATCGCTTTTTCTGAGGTCGGTTCTTTGGAGGTTTCCCGGGCCACTTCGGGTGTGCCTTTTTCGCCTGCGGCCCAGCGGGCAGCTACGGATTCGGATTGGAAATTTAAGCTGAAAAAAGCCATGGCGTCTCGGCATGCAGAAAGTGCCGCTGCCTTTAAGCCAGGTTCATCTCCGCGGTAGTCGTTCTGGTTCGCCTTGCCGTAGGCGGGAAGGTCCCACGAGCCTAATAAATTGGCATCGTTATCGTAAAAGTGAAATCGGTAGAGCATCCACACTTCAAAGTATTCCGAACGTGTTTGGCGGGGTATGGCAATCTGTATTTGCTTGATTTCGGGTAGCAAAATGGCATCTACATTTTTGTCGCCGGTTAGTTGGCCAAGTTCGCTATATTCTCTGAATAATCCTTCGCCTAATCGGCTGAACATGTTGCGTTGGGCGCTACCTATATCGATGTTGAACTTGCCGGAACCTTGGATTTCTTCGTTGTGTTGATAACTCAGCAGTTGTTCATTCAGAACAACGCCCGCTGTTATCGGAATGGATTCAAGCAGTGGCGTTGGAAATTGGTTTTCCAAACTTACTTGGGCGCCACTGCAGCCTGAGGTGAAAAGCGCCAATCCTACCAACACATGGGCTGTTAGCCTCGCGCCTATGAAACTTTGCGTCAGTTCTGGCGCTTCAAACCAGGGGATAATTTTAGTCATACTATTACTCATTGATATTGGGTGAGTCCCACAAATGTGCCGTCATTGCGGTAAGCCAGTTCGCGCATTAGAGCTGCGTAGCGAAAGGTTCTGGCATTAGGGCGATCTAGAAAAACCGGGAAACCTACAGCGTGTATGCGTACTCGTCGACGGCCTGATTCGTCTGCTAAATTTATTCGGTCGACGGCTTCCACAACTTCTTCTATAGAGTTACCGGTGTAGTCATCGCCAAATACGTAAACGCTGATGCGCTTGTTTGGATCATAGAAGGCCAATACCGCCTCCTCGATGCCTTCGACCGGGCTAGAGTTGCTAAAGGGCGCCCAGCTACGCAGTGTATTAATTATGTTGCTGCGTCGGCTCGGGCTGTCTTCTATCCACTGACGTGCAAAGGCGGGGAACATGTAGTCGCCCATGTCGTTCATGACTTGTATGCCTTTTACGTTGGGGTAAATGGCTAGGGTTTCGCTGACTTTTTGGACTGCTTGGCCCCAGGCTGCGCTTTGCATGCTGCCCGATGTGTCGATAACAAATATTATATATTCTGAGTCAACAGAGATGCCGCCAACCAATCCAGAGTCGCGCCTGAAATCCAGGCCTAGGAGACGTTCCATCTCATCGGTTAGGCTTTGCCTTGCCGACGCGAGCTGCTGATTTTCGAGAGAAATTTTTCTTTCTGCTTCGGCCAAGTTGTCAAAACGGCCGAGTACTTTGGTCAATTGTGTCTGTAATTCTGCAAGTTCTACTAATTTGCTTTGTAGGTCGCTATTTTCTAGTTGGATCTGCCGGCGCAATTCGCTGATTTTGCCTCTGATTTCAAATAGGGCGGACTCGCGCTGCTGAACCTGTTCGGTTAGGTCCACACTGCTGACCTCTAGTACCTCAGGCTGAAATGTTTTGGTCAGCATTAACAGCAAAATGATCGCGCCAAAGCCACAACAGATGACATCTAGGAACGATACGCTGAATTCTTCTACACCTCGTCTTTTATGCATTTAGCGCGTGCCTCGTGATGGACTATCCTGTAAACAAGCTATTTGTTGAATGCCTGCCCTCGTTATGCTCAAAGTAGGCGACGGAATTTCTCGCAACTCAAGGGAAATCTGTCCAGCGGTCACTTTCTTTGTCTGTGCTGCGATTTGCTCGGCAATATGTTCTGTTTTTTTCCCAGTCATTATGGCCAATCCCATGAAGGAGAAATAAATGCGCCGCCAGAAACTCGTGCCAACTGCCACCACGCCGCGCCCGCCAGTGGGTCACCTTCCATTGGGAATAAGATGACATTGACTGGAATTTGTCGCGGCAATCGTTCGGCTGCTGCTCTAAACAACTCTAGTCTCTTGTTGCCGTCAATGGTTGCGCTTCTTGGCTCTGCGTTGTCTCTGGTAGGCAGTCCGTCGGTAATGAAGTAGACATTATCTGGAATAGGAGAGAGCTCTCTGATAGCCAGTATAACGCCTTCCAGATTGGTGCCGCCTTTAGGTACCTGTTGTTTTAAAGATTTAACGGCTGCGTTGATCAGTGTGCCGTCGGCCATAGGCTGCCAGTCGTTGGAGCCACCGGGTACCAGGGTTTGGGTAGCCTCTCCAAAGGTCATCAACTGAAATTCAGCATCCAGTGGCAGTTGCGCGGCGAGCCACTCTACAGTGCGGATAGCTCTTTGCCATTTTGGCGCTTGTAGCTGTTTTTCGACAGGCATATTTCGTCTGCGCAAAACGTTGACGATTGTTTCGTCAAGCATGCTGGCGGAACTGTCCACAACAATCACGACATTGCGCCCGCCCACTCGCATACCCGTTAAATACTGACGGTCGCCTTCGCCCTTTACTTTTCTGATTTGATTGCCGTCGTTCGTGGCTTTCAGCGCTTCAAGTTGTTTTATGTCATCTTGGCGGCTTTCTATATCTGATTTCAGTTCATTGGCGTCTGATTGAGTGGCGCTTGAATTGGCTTCTAGTTCAAGCAGTCTATCCAATTGGGCTTGGAGACTTTTTTCTATTACAGCAGCTTTTTCAATGGCGTTGCTCAGCCGGGCTTGGCTGTCGTTTTTGGCCTCAATTAAATCGAATAAGTTCTTTTCGCCCTGGAGTACGTGATAGTCGAGTAGGCGTACCTCTGCCAACAGATCTTTGTTAACGATGGCCTGATTTTGCTGTGCGTCGTGATTGACGATGAGGAAAATTAGAATCACTGCGCCAAAGCCGCACGACATTACGTCGAGAAACGCTAGAGAGAATATGTTGAAAGGGCGCTTTTTTGCCATATTTATTCGACGCGAATGGCTTGCCAGCGAATGCCTGCAAAAGACACCTGATCACCGTGTTTTAGTTTTGCTTGGCTAGCGGGCTGTCCATTTACAAGGACCTGAGCATTGGGGCGCAGTAGCCCGTCTTCGTCCAAGAAAGCCTCAAAGGTGCGGTTTATAATCGCGGTTGCGGCTGAGTCGCCAAGCAGGTGAGTTGCCGGCCCTCGTTCAACTTGCTCTGCCGTTATATCTGCATTATCAAGGTCGTTACCGGACGTTATAGCTGGTGTACTTGAGTTACCAAAATCCAAAAGTGGGTGGGCGTTGAGCCGTTCAACTTGCCCTGGCATAAAGTTTTGAGCGAGTTTTTGCGCTTGCTCGAAATAAATTGTGTTGTTGGACACACAGACGCTGGCTACTCGGCTTTCAAGCAAATCCACTAGCATTGGAATCTTTGCGGCTCTTGGTGTGAGGACCAAATGATTGGCATCAGTTAGGCTCAGCTGATCTAGTTGCTGTGATAATTGTTTGATCAGTTGATTGATATTTATTTCAGCATTACGACTGTAGCCATCAATATCTACACTGATTCTTGCATCCTGAGGCAGTTGTCCTCGCTCCACCCATGTCAGCACCTGGTCGAAAGCCTGTTGCTCGGTAGCGGCACTGTGCAGTGGGTCGAAACGAATGCTGTCTAGGAACACGTTAGCGATTTCTTGTAGCCAAGTATCCACAATGCTGAATAACCCCAAGCCATCAAAATTGGCGGTAGAGGTATTTGCAAGCATGGTGTCGGTGAGCGCTACGCTGCTGAGTTGCCCTTGGCGCAGGCCTATATCAAGTAAGTAAAAGTTGGGTTCATTATTTGCTGTTTGATGAGCAAGCCCACTGTTAATAAAACCACGGGGGGTCAGCCCAGCGGCAAGGGCAATGCCTAGCAGTAGTTGTAGTTGTGCGTCGGAAAAATAGGCGGGAATAAGAAACGTGCATTCTTCTATGTTTGTGGCAGAAGTCATTTTCTTTAAGTGGTGAAAAATTAGGTCCGAGTGATTGAGGGCCTCGCCTAATGGGGAGGCGAGTGCTTCATCGCTCAGCCTACCCATATATTGACTCGCACAGGCTTGCGGGTGGCTTTTTATATTCGCCAACGCCTCATTACCAAAGAGCAAACTTTTACCGTTGAAGTAGGCGATACTTGGTTGGTCGTAGACTACTTCGCCTTTGTAGTCTGTGCAGATTAACCCGCCGTCATTGATATCTATTAAGTGCATATTACTTGTCGTTTGTTCTCAGGTGGCTGAGCAAGCGTTTGTCGCAGTAATTGTGAGTGTCTAGCACTAGGCGCTCTTGGATCAACTGCAGTTGGTGCATAAAGAAAACTAGAACAATACTTATCAGCAGGGCGATGAAGGTTGAATTAAAGGCAACACCTAAGCTTGCAGTAACACCGGCAATATCACCTTCCACGGCTTTGTAGGCTTGGCCTAGGGCGTCGCTAATACCTCTGACCGTGCCGATGAAGCCAATAGAAGGTATGGCCCATGCGATATACCGGATCATAGACAATTCGCTGTCCAAGCGGTCTGATTCGCTTTCACATACAGATTTCACGGCTTCAGATACATCCTGCACGTTTTCTGTGGAGGCAAAACGGTTCAGCGCTGCGCTCAGCGCTCTGGGCAGTAGCCCCATTTGTTCTTTTTCTGACAATGCTTGTAAGGGGCGTATGTAGGTGCGGGCATCTTGGGGTAAAATATTCATCCCGCCATGTACATTGATAAAATCTTTTTCTAAGAGGTCTTGTTCAGAAAGGGCGCTGCGGGTTTTTAAACCCATTATGGCCAACGCCCAAAACAGCATAATAAAACAAGATTCTTGTTCGTAATCTTTCACCACCACATACAGTGACCTTTCCTGCACATAATCTTTATTTATTGCAGCTTGTACAGCATTGCTTTCAAGAACTGCTTCCGCGTTTGGCCTAATGACTGTCTGGTAGATTAGGTGTACCAAAATTACCGAAATAATTAGCGCGCTGATCTGAAAGATCATCTCTGTTGGTATTTGCTTTTTCATATTGTCTAGTCCAACTGTCCAGTATTTGGTTGCATTAAGTAGTTAATTAAATGTCTACAGGAAAGGGTACTGCGAAGTCCTCAGAAATCTCTTCGCTGGGTTTGAAGACATTTTTTTGGTCTCTTCTCGCTACTTTGGGCGCAACGAGCACGGGTGCCTTTTTTGCTTTGTCGCTGTCATCAGTATTGGCGGATGTTGGATTAACGTTTTCACTTGCGCCCCCGGTGCTTGTTGTCGGAGTTGATGGCAAATCTTCCGCCTGTAAGAAAGCGCTAAAGCTGCTTAGGAGCAGGCAAAAGCTAGTTTTAAGAATGGTCATCCGTGTATTGCGAGCGCTTTCGTGCTTGTGCATTTTGTTTTGCAGTTTTCGTCGGCAGGCATTATTCAGCATAACGCGCAATCCTGAAGCCAATGTCTTGTCTACCATCTACCCCGTAGTCTCTGAACGACAAGCGCAGCTCTGTAATTGTTCCGTGCATCCAGCTTGCGCCTTTGATTACGTGGTATTCGCCCTTCACTGGGCCTAGGTAATCTTTTACTTTATCTTGTTTGGGGATTTCGTAGAAATCGTGCGTCCACTCGGCAACGTTACCACTCATGTCATACAACTGGTGGTGGTTGGCTCTAAATGTGCCAACTGGCGCCGAACCACTGTAGTTGTCGTTGTAACCAAATATTATTCTGCCCACAAGATTCGCTGCAGAACGGTCAGCGTAATTTCCAAATCGCTCAGGCGGTGGTAGGGCGTTGCCCCAAGCGAAGCGTAGTTGTTTTCCGTCGGAGCTCCGTTCCGGTGGCAGCTTTCTCGTACTCCATGCCCACTCGGCCTCGGTGGGCAGACGGTAGCCTTTGGCTGCGGGGTTTTGATCAACTACTTTGCTGAATTCCATCTGGTAAAAGGGCTCTAGGCCATCCTCTTTCGACAGCCAATTGCAGTACGCGGCTGCTTCGTGCCAACTCACCATCACCACTGGTTGGTCATTGTCGTCAAGATTGGTTTCTTGGTAATCGCCAGAGTCATGGCCCGTGGCAAAAGCGCGAAACTGTTTGTTGGTTACTTCATGCTCGCTGAGATAGAACAGGCGCTCAAATGTTGCGGTGCGCATGGTCTCGTTGGCGCGCCGACCTGGCTCTCGTCGTGACGCGCCTAGGTTGACTGAGTCTGCGCTGAAAAGTCTTAGGCGCTGTTTCTGGGATGTGACTTGGATTGGTTTTAGTGCCGCTATTCGTGCTTCTTCCAGAGTTAGTAACTTAATTTTTAGCGACTGTGTAATACCTGCCTTAGGATTGATAACAGTTTCAAAACCCGCATAGCCGTCAAGTGAGAGCGTGACCGTTTGGGCTTCAAGGGGCAATTGTAAATTTTGGTCGCCGCTGCCAATGATTTTGCCATTGATGCTGACCTCGGTGTTTTTTGGTTGGGTTTCAATGGCAACAGAGCCTTTAAGTAGTTTTAAATCCACGTGGAGTTTTCGCAGTTCGCCTTTTTTCATACGAAGGGTTCTATTCGCCCGAGCATGGCCTGGATAGATTAGACCAATGCGCTGATTCGAATTTGATTTTAAGTCAATTTCTGTCGGCGTTTGGCCGATAAATTCGCCGTTAACAATTGCCGCCGCACCGGATGGGTTAGAGGTGATATTGACCTGAGCGTCTGCCTGAATCAGCTGGGCCAAGTCTAAGGTCTGGGGTTGGCCTGCTTGGGCGAATAACCTTTGGCTATACGCTCTATAGCCGGGCTTGCGCACTTTTATGCCACGTTCTCCCGCCAAAACTTGAACGGTTGCAGGGGTTGCCAGCTCAGTGTATTCGTCTTCTAACCAGATCTCAGCGCCTGTTGGTGAGCTGGTCACCATGATGTCTGCCCAACCGGGTTTAAGGCTGATGCTGAGTTTTTGCGTCTGTTTTTTGCCAACAATATTTATTGTTTTCTGGTCGCTCAGGTAGCGCGGGTCTGAGGCTGCAATAATGTGTTCGCCCGGGCTTAACTCGATTGGCTGGCTTGGGTCGGCGATCACTTCATCGTCAATGATAATTATGGCGTGGGCCGGGTCGAGGTCCAATTTAAGAAACCCGGGAAGGGGGGTAAAAGCAAAACTGAGTCGTTGGTTCTTGTCGTCTCTCACATTAAATTTAATTTTCAATTCTTCGTGTAAGGGAGTTTGGGCGTTTAACGTGTATTGGCCCTCCCGTAAAAGGTAGACGTCGCCTAGATTTAAGGCGATGCCACCACTGATGCTGATTGATGTGGGTAGCGGGTCTATAACCAGTTGGACACTTTTTGAGGTAAATAGATAGCCTAGTATCAAAATCGCTAAGATTGCCGCAATGCCAGCAGTGATTTGTAATAAACCAACTTTTGCGACAGAGGTTTGTCCTGAACTTGGAGTAAACTGGGTAGCTTGTATAGGCGAGCGTTGTGGGTCTAGTTTGTTCATATCAGCGAATTGTTTCCCTACAGAGCACTTCAATAGGCTCGATGCCGGGCAGTACGGTTATTGTGAGAAAAATATCTCTGCAGCCGCTTGCGCTACCTCTGATGGTGTACTCGCCCGGCCTGAGCGACAGCACTTTCTTTTGAAATACGCCCAGTTTGCCAATGTTTGATAAAATAATTTCAGTCAAATTATCGGACAATAGCGTGACTAAAACCGGGTCGCGATACAGGGTTAGGGTTTGGCTTACTGAGTCTATGAGTGCTTTTAGGTGTGGACCCTTATACCTGAGGGTTTGGGCCTCTTCCAACAGTTCATTGGCTTGGGCAAACAAGTTAGCGTCAGAGAGTTTGCTGGGTTGAGTACTGATGCGTGTCAGCACCTTTTCTGTACGCGCATGGGCCTGGGCCAGTTGTTTGCCGTTCTTGGCTAACTGTATGTTGTCATCCAAAGTCAAAATAGCGTCGTAAGCGTCAACAGCCTGAGACCATTGCTCGTTAGCTAAGTGCTCTTGTGCAATGCGCTCGTTGTTTAAGATGATGGCGACGTCGTTGCGCTGACTGACCTGTTCTAGGCCAGCAAGGGCAATGGTGTTCGTGGTGTCAGTTTGCAAAGTCTTGTTAAACCTATCTCGTGCTTTGTCGAAGTCTTTCTGTTCTAGATATTTGAAACCTTGCCCAAGTAACTTACGGATAGTTTTCTTTTCTTCTGCTTTTTTAGCGGCGGTAATATTCTGCCCAAGCCCAGGCGTTTGCTCATCGAGTTGTTTAACCTTTGCGTAGACGCCCAAAGCTTCAGCGTATTTCTCTGTGAGTTCCAAATTTCGCGCTTGTAGGAGTAGGTCTTTGATCTGTGGCAGCTTCGCTGAGCGTTGGATTAATGCCAGCAGATCTGGGTCTTGGGGTTTGATGATTTTGGCTGCTGCCAGTTCTACTTCAGCAGCAAGTTCGTCTAAAGACAGAATGAGTGCGGCGGCCAACCGTTTATGCTTTGCGAACTCCTGCTCTGCACCGCTGAGTAGTTTGGCCAGTTGATTAGCCGCGGTTTTGTAGGCGCTAACGGCTTGTTCAAAGTCACCTTGAATGAAATGATTGTCGCCTTTTAGGGCTTGGTCCTTGGCGTTAACAATGCTTTGTCCGCCCCAGGCCTGAACATTGAATGTGTCCTCTAGCCGAATCTGCAATTCAACAAAACGGCTTAGCTCTAATTGTGCAGCTTCTTTTGCTTGGGCCAAAGATAATGTTCTAAATGGAGCCTCAACAGACTCTGCAGGTAAGGGTTCTCCTCTTATATCTGTCGTTATTTGGTTGGCGGTTACAGTGGCTTGCACTTGCGGTTCAAACAAACGGCCCAACCATAAAATGAAGATGACCAGCAAGGCTAAAATCACAAGGCCGGCGGCGACGATTTTTACCCCGGGTTGCTTGAGGAAAACGCCTGGATCTGTATCTTGCGCTTTTTTGCCTAGAGATAGAGGCGGAATAATTGGCGTTATGGGTGATCGTGGAGAACCGCTCAATGCAAAATCACTTAGCTACATCCGGACTATCTGGATTGTTAGGGCTTTCGCTTTCAAAATTACTTTGCAGATTAAGATCCTCTAAATAAAGGCGTTGTAGGATGCCTCTTAGCTGGTCGTATTGTTCGTCTACACTGCCGCTCAGCCGCACTGTTTGATTTTCTAGGTCAATGGTCGTGGGCACCAATTCAGCCTCAGCGGCGTTGCCAACTTCTCGCAGTTTGTCTGCAAACTGCTCCGCTTCTTGGCGCTTTCTGATGCCACTGATAATGAGTGTCGCTCCCGCGCCAACACCAGCTACACCGCTGGCGTCTACATAAGCGTTGTCACTGGCGTAGATGCCGCCCACGCTCGCCAGAATAGCTGCGGTACCGCCAATTATTCGTTGTTTAGACTTTGCTCTGAGCTCTTTGTATTCGATGGCGTCGTTATAGGTTGCTTTGCGCCAATTAATATAGCCCGGATAAACCTTTCGATGAAAATTTGCGTAGTACTCGTCAAGTGTGTCGATAAATAAGTACTCGCGTTCGCGGACTTGCCTGACTCTGGCAAGTTGCGGGTCGTTTTCTGCGGGTAGACGGTTTACTTGGTATTCGCCGTTTTCGTTGATGGCAATATGTTGGCCAAAAGCGTCTGGCGAAAATGCCTTGGCAAACTTGAGTTCCGCCGTTGCCCGTATGTTCGTTATTTCGTTTTCGGACAAACCCTGTCTGTAGTAAAGCAGGTCATTGGCAAAATCTTTGTAGACACTTTGAAAAGGGTCTAGGTCACGAGTGTTGCTGACTTGATAACCGTATTTACTGGCTAGTGCCATGTACTCCCTTGTAAACCATTCTTTACCCGTAGCGTCTTTTACGGTCATGGATAAAATCAGTTCTTCGCCGGTAGAGGCTATGATTTTTCCCGAAACCGTTAGGTCTACGGCGTCGCTGGGGCGTGGTACAACTCTGACTGCGCCCCAGTTGCCCGTTGACTGAAGTAGATTTTTAGTGGTGTAGGGCATGTATTGTGATTCGGCTCGCCTGATTTCTGGCAAAATTATTTGTTCTACGCGCTCGTCGTAATCTTCTGGCACATTGGGATCGAATACAGCAATGCCAATGTCTAAGAGCTGACCCTCACTTTGCTCAAATGCAATTTTTTCAGGCGGAGTGGTGTCAATTTCGCGGACAACTTGAGTGCCGCAACCGTATAGAAACAGGCCAATAATCCCCCACAGCAGCAAAGTCGTTAATCTACTGGGGAGAGTAGCGAGCTCTGCATGGTGGGCATTTGCGTTATGTTGCTGACGGATATTCATTTCTCAAGTCATGCATTAGTTACTATTGCGAAAAGCTAGCTTTAACTAACCTTTTTTATATCGTTGATATTCTGCCCAGAGTTTTTCTTTAAGCTCTGGGTCGCTCTCCTGCAGCGCAGCTTCGCGCAGTTGTCTCGCAATAATGTCGTCATCTTTGGCGTCGGGTATGTCGGTAGGCAGGGATTCGCTTCCCCTGCGCGGCGGCGGAGGGCGATTTGGAATACGCGCTCTTGACTGTTGGCTACGAGACTCCTTATTCGCGTCGCTACTCTCTGCGCCACTTTGTGCATTGCCCTGAGGTATGCCCGGTCCGCTGGCTCCTGTGGGTGTCGGAGTATTGTCTGCTGATTTTTTCAATGCACCACGTTCAGCTAGAATTTCGCCGTCGAAATCCTCTAATGCCCCTTGAAGTTCTTCCTCAGCGGCAGATTTACTGCTTCCTGAGCCATCAGCAGGATCGCCGCTGTCGGTTTTTTCACCTTCACCATTATTGCCCGTTCTCTCTTTATTACTAGTCTGCCAGTCATCTGTTGGGCCGCTTTCTAAGTCTTCTAACCAGCCTGGCTCTCCGCCCGGTTCTGAGGTGCCATCTTCCTCGGGTTGGTTGGCTGGCCGTTGTTCGTTACCCGAAGATTCTCCCGGTGTTCCAGGCTCTCCGGCTGGAGATGGCAGTCCAGGTGGAGATGGTAAACTTGGAGGTGAGGGCAGTTCTGACGGCGCGGGTGATGACGGCTGGCCAGCGGGCGAGGGTGATGTTGGCAAACCGGACGACGGGCTTGACGGACTTTGCTGTGACGGCGTGTTTGGTCTGGGCATGTTCTGAGGTAGCTGAGTAATGGGCGCACAGGCCTGAACAAACCCTATGCAAGCGATCACCAGTCCCAAGCGGCGTGTACTTGCTCGGGCACGGTTAAGGAACGGGATAATGGGTTGATGTTGCATTCTCGGCTTACCTATTTTATTCATTGTCGGCATGCATTGACTCGATGATTTAGCCATCGGCATCTACTGTATCGGTCTGGCTGGTGCTTTTATCGTTCTCTGGTTCATCCGCTTTTTGCTCTCTTTTTAGGTCTTGTTCTTGTTCGCTCAACCTTAGTTGCTCAAGCTCTCGGAGTTCCTTATTTCGCCCTTTGCGGCTAGGAAAAAAGGTATAGGTGTGCGTATATCTATGAACGGGGGATAAGGTGGCTTCACCTTCAATGATTGCGGGTCTATATATTGCTTGTCGCATGCTGCGCCGTGCATTGAATTCTATCGCGTCACTAGGCTCGAAGGCGATGGTTTCTAAGCCGCGAATCCGGCCATTTTTATGGATAGAAAACTCTAACGTAATGCTGCCAGTTTCCGCAGTAAGACGGTCTGGAGTCGGTGGCGGCTTGAGGTTTTGAGGTACCGGTAAATATAATAATTTTGGGCTATCCATGTCGATACTAAGTTCTGCGGGGAACTCTACCTGCTGTAGGTGAATTTCCGAATACAAGGTGTGTGCTTTCTTTTGACTGCCGAACATCAGGTGCCAATCTGCCAAGTCTAGCAGTGCTTGGTTAACCAGCGCTTGATGATTTCCTATCTCCTTCGGGCCCGAATTTTCGTCGCTAGATCCTAAAGCGCTTTTGCGAATTTTGATAATTTTTTGCAACGCGCGTTCGCCTGCAGGGAAGTTATTTATTGTCCGATATTCGGTGCTGAATTCTAGATTGCGTGTGTTTTCGGGCTTTTGCATAAATTCATCACTGCGGCGCTCTTGAGAGTAAAGTGGCGGGAAACGTTCCATCTTATAAGTGCTGGCGGTGCCTTTGAGAAAAGGAACTGCTAAATCAGAATTGCCGAACCCATTGTCCTCTAGAACCTCGTAGCCTTGTCTAAACATGGTGCGCGCAGCCAGGAAATTATAGGTCTCTAGGTAAAAATCACCTAAACGCTGCATGCCGGCAAGTAAATCTCCGCGTTGAGCGCGATTGGAAAGAACCTGAAATGCATATTCCTCTCGTCGCTGAGCGTTGCGAAAGTCTTTCATTGCAGCATAGGAATCTGCATGTAGGTAAACTAGCGGCACTTGTTCGGGAGCAAATAGCCCAGAATTTATCCGTGTTAGATGAATGGCGCGATCAAATGTCTCGACAGCCTGCATATAATCCTGAGTTGCCATTTGTGCCTTGCCAAGAATGCTCAGAGGTTGAATTAGTTCTGGCGCATACCGACCGCGGCTGGCTTCGATATCAAGAATGATTTGTTCGAGGGCTTTGGTTGCCTCATTGATTTCATCTTGGCTGATTTGGGCTTCTATAAATGGGTAGGGGTCTTGCAGATTTAACGCCTGTTGGGCCGCTTGGATGTTGAGCGATCCTGAAAATAATGTGGCAATAGCCAAGGCGGCAAGTATTCGCACACATAGCGACTGTCTGATGGCGCAGGCGAAATGTCCGTGTTGGGACCGTTTTGTAGCGGTGTTATATAATTTTTTTTCGTAGCCTTTCGCTCTACTGAAGTTCGACATTTTGATCCTCAATTTGTAGTAGCCATCGAGTGAGGTTTGTTTCTCTGATGCCGTAAAATCCTCGAGGTGAGGCCGCCGCTATTAGGGGCTTTTAAATGTACTCAGAAGCTTACACAAGGGCGCTTAGAAAAACATACATAAAAAGAAGTTTGCTTGCGTCTCAAACTTAACTTTTTCTATTGCCTACTTAAAATACTCGACCGAGTGTGTGATGGCCTATGGGGGGTGTCAAGGGCGAATAGAAAGGGTGGGGTAAACTATATAATTATTGACCTTACTGTAATTAGGACGTTATCTCGCATATCATACGAATGGTCGCGAGTAGCGTTAGTTTCGGCAGCGTTTATCCTACTTACGCGCATGCTGGAGGTGTTTTGGATTTTGACGAGGCGTTAGATACAACTGGTTTAGTATGTCCAGAACCACTGATGTTAGTGCGTAATGCGGTGCGCAAATTGGCCGGCGGTGCAGTTTTGCGAGTTATCGCGACAGATCCGACCACTGAGAGGGACTTCCAGCATTTTTGTCAGTTCATGGGGCATTCGTTGCTGACCAGTGAGCAAACGCTCGATGCCGCTGGTCGGGTTGTATTGCTCTTCTTGATTCAAAAGAAAGCGGCTTAGGTTGAGTAAAATGCTTCAATTTTCTGGGCGCTTATGAACAATTTAGCTGCTCCCGAGTTTGGCGTTCAAAATGAGCCTTCTGCCGCAGAAATTGTTGAGGTTTTTAACCGATGCTTTAGCCAAGCTCATGGGGTAAAAATGCTCGGTGGGGCGGATGAGCCTTTATATGTACCTGCCACTCTGGATAAGCCTGCTGAGCTTATTTTTCGTGAAGACTTTCCATCATCCGCTCTGCATGAAGCTGCGCATTGGTGCATTGCCGGTAGGCAGCGACGAGAGAGCCCTGACTTTGCCTACACTTACATAGCTGCCCCGCGCAGTGATTCTGAGCAGGCGCTTTTTTTTGCCGCAGAACTGCGTACCCAAGCGCTAGAATCTGTTTTTGCGGAGGCGGCTAGTGTGATCTTCAACCCTAGCGCAGATAACTTAACCGTCGATGTGGCGGTATTTGCTAGTGCTATTGCGCGATACAGACCTAAAACGGAGGAATGGTTAAATTCGCCTGAGGGTTTACGTGCCCTGCAGTTTTGCCACGCGTTAGTTGAACTCTCAGAGGGTAATCGGATTAATGGATAGTGTTGATTGCATTGTGATTGGCGCCGGGGTGGTTGGGCTGGCTGTGGCCGCCCGATTGGCAGAAGCGGGTCATGAAGTGATCGTGCTTGAGCAGCATGATTTGATTGGCAGCGAAACGAGTTCGCGTAATTCAGAAGTTATTCACGCTGGGATTTACTATCCGGAAAATAGTCTTAAAGCCGCGCTTTGTGTGCGCGGCCGTGAAATGCTCTATGCGCACTGCGAACAGTTTGCAGTGCCTCACAAGCAGTGCGGAAAAGTCATAGTGGCCGCACATGAATCTCAACGCGACATTGTTGCCGGCTACCAAGATCAGGCTCAGCGTAACGGTGTTAATGACCTTTATTGGATTTCTCAGGACGAACTATGCGAGCTCGAACCTGCGGTGGTGGGGGTGGGAGGCCTGGTTTCGCCTTCAACCGGCATAGTGGATTCACACGCTTACATGCTTAGTTTGCAGGGCATTATTGAAAAACATGGCGGTATGGTGGCGCTCAATACCAAAGTGCTGAGTATTGAATCGGGACAACAGCTTCAGAGCCAAAAGAGTATTGTACGCACCGCGGAGTTAGACGTTGCGGGGCGGTGGGTAATCAATTGCGCCGGACTTTGGGCGCCTGAACTGAGCAATGATACGCCCGGCGGACCAACGGCCTATTATGCCAAGGGCCACTATTACTCTTATACCGGTGCTCAACCCTTCTCGCGCTTGGTCTATCCCACTGCTGATGCCGGCGGGCTGGGTGTGCATGTGACCTTGGACCTGGCTGGACAAGTGAAATTTGGTCCGGATGTGCGCTGGATCGACAACGTGGATTACAGTTTTGATGAGTCTCATAAGCAGGATTTTGTAACCGCTATTCAAGCCTATTTTCCAAACTTGGATCCTGAGCGGTTGCACCCAAGCTATACAGGTATTCGCCCAAAAATATCTGGCCCTGGTATTGCTGCGGCAGATTTTATGCTCCACACACCAGCTGAGCATGGCATTGTTGGTCGTATTAACCTGCTGGGCATAGAGTCTCCCGGTTTAACGGCGTCGCTTGCCATTGCCGAGCAAGTTGAAAAAGTTATGAGTGGGTGAGCCAGTGACACGCACCTTATTACGAATAGGTTTATTGCTTAACCCACTTGCGGGGATAGGTGGCGCGGTCGGGTTGAAAGGCAGCGATGGCCTCGAGCTACAAGCGTTAGCAAAGCAGCGCTCGGGGACACCTCAAGCCGCCATACGTACCCAAGTTTTTTTAAAGCAATTGCAAACGATGTTGGGTATTCAGATGGATCAGATCCAATGGTTTACGTGGGCAGAGGAAATGGGCGCGGGGGTTCTTGCAGGCGCAGGTCTTGAGGCTCAAGTGCTGGGGCGTTGTGATGGTCCTAGTTCAGGTCGCGACAGCCAAATTGCAGCGAGCACACTCAGCGCTGAAGGCATCGATTTACTGGTCTTTGCTGGGGGAGACGGTACTGCGCGAGACGTTCTGCTGGGATTAAATGCTGAAACTACTGTTTTAGGTTTGCCCTCTGGCGTAAAAATGCACAGCGGTGTGTTTGCTATTAGCCCCGCAGCTGCCGCAGAAGTTGTTGCAGCGCTCGCTGTGGGTGGTTTGGTTGGGCGCATGGCGCGTGAAGTTCGTGACTATGTGCCGATACAAAAATCTAACAACATAAATACTTTGCAAGGGTTTCAAGCCGTAGGGACTCAGCACTTCGGCGACCTCTGGGTACCTGAATCTTCTGGTTTTTTACAGCAGATGAAAGTTGGTGGGATGGAGGACGAGTCTTTGGTGGTGGCTGAAATCACTAATTACATGCTTGACGGATTTGGTGTTAATCAAAAGCAGGCCCTTGTCTTTGGACCGGGCAGCACTTGTTTGGCTATTAAACAGGCATTTGGCATTGAGGGCACATTACTCGGCTGTGATGTACTGCTGCGTGATGGGGAGATTTTGCAGGATCTGACGGCAGCGGAATTATTGGTGTTGAGTCGGGAGCAGAGGCTGCATTTGGTAATGAGCTTTACGCGTAATCAGGGGTTTTTGTTTGGTCGCGGCAATCAGCAAATAACCGCTGGACTCATTCGACAGTTAAACAGGCCAAATGACATTACGCTGGTGGGGTCGCGGAGCAAGCTGGCGAGTTTGGAAGGCCGGCCATTGTTAGTAGATACCGGTGACGCTGAGTTGGACGCTGAGTTGGCCCGAGTCTATCCCATACTAACCGGCTATGATGAGTTTTTGCTTTATCGCGTGGCTCGAGATTTTTCACTATTTAGCTAGCTTAGGTTTGCTTATTTATGGCAACTATCTTGCTCGCTTACCCATTGTCCTATTGTCGATAAGTATCGAGGAAATCCTCCAATCTATTTAAAGCTTCGTGTAAATGTTCCACATGAGGCAAGAATACGACTCTAAAATGATCCGGCTTCTTCCAATTGAACCCTGTGCCCTGCACTACTAAAACTTTCTTCGCCATCAAAAAGTCTAAGACAAATTTTTCGTCGTCGACAATATTGAATTTAGCAGTATCTATCTTGGGGAAAAGATAGAGCGCGCCTTTGGGTTTGACGCAGGAAATACCGTCTATTTCATTGAGCCTCTGCCACGCTACATTTCTTTGTTCATAGAGGCGCCCGCCAGGTTGCGTGAGTTCGGTGATGCTCTGATAACCACCTAATGCGGTTTGGATAGCGTGCTGTGTAGGCACGTTGGAACAAAGGCGCATTGAGGCAAGAATGTCTAGGCCGTCTATATAGTCTTTGGCTCGTCCTTTATCGCCGCTGACCACCATCCAACCTGTTCTAAAACCGGCGACCCGATAAGACTTAGAGAGCCCGCTAAAGGTCAGAAATAGTAAATCATCAGCCAAGGAGGCCAGAGGGATGTACTGTTCTTCGTCGTACAGGATCTTGTCGTAGATTTCATCGGCGAACACTACCAGATCATTGGCGCGGGCAATGTCTATTAGGTTTAGCAGCATTTCGCGTTGATAAACTGCTCCGGTGGGGTTGTTCGGGTTGATGATCACGATGCCGCGTGTATTTGACGTTATTTTGCCGCGAATATCTTCGAGGTCTGGCTGCCACTCATCTTCTTCGTCGCACAGGTAGTGGACCGGGGTGCCGCCACAAAGGTTTACAGCAGCACTCCACAAGGGAAAGTCTGGGCTAGGTACCAATATTTCATCTCCGTCATTGACCATGGCCTGCATGGACATAACGACCAGTTCCGATACGCCGTTGCCGATATAAATGTCTTCAACATCAACATCGTCAATTTGTACCTGTTGGCAATATTGCATAACCGCTTTGCGGGCGGAAAATAAGCCTTTGGAGTCACAGTAGCCTTGAGAATTGGGAATATTGCGCACCACGTCGCGTAGAATTTCTTCGGGTGCATTGAAGCCCCAGGGCGCGGGATTTCCGATATTCAGTTTTAGTACATTATTACCTTCGGCTTCAAGTTGGTCAGCTGCTTTTAATATGGGTCCGCGAATGTCATAGCAAACATCTTCAAGCTTGGCCGACTTGACGATTGGGCGCTTACTTGAGCCTTTATTGTCCTTTGTTTGATCTGTACTCACGCGGCTCATGTGCTGTCCTTTTAAACTCAGTCGGTAAAAGTATCCGATGAGGGCTAGTCTAAGGCGATGGCTTTAGCTTAGCATTAACAAAGTTGAATATTTTGGAGATTCCTGTGATTGATATTGAAAGTAAAGACAAAATGACTAAGACCGACGAAGAGCGGCTTACGCCAATTTATGAACTGGGCCCCGCTTAACCTTGAGTTGAATAAAAGCTGAGATATTGGGGAGGTGCGCGGGTAGAAAACGAATTGCCCGCGATTAACTGATAAAAAGATAAAGCCGTGTTAGCTGAGTTAGTGCGCGAGTAAGGGAGAGGAAAAGTATGAGTCCAGCAGAGATTGCAGCGGAAACCCCGCAAAAGATTGCCTACATTATGGCCGAGACAGGCGAGGCTGTTACCTATTTAGAGCTGGAGGCCGCAGCTAACCAAGGCGCTCAATTGCTGCGTTCACTGGGTTTGCAGCGAGGCGATCACATAGCTATTTTGCTGGAAAATCATCCTCGTTTTTTTGAGATTTGTTGGGCAGCCCAGCGCTCGGGCATTTACTACACAGCAATCAGTTGGCGTCTGCAGCAGCAGGAAGTTGAATACATTGTTAACAACTGCGAAGCCCGAGTGTTCATCACGTCTATTGAACGCAAAGAGGTGGTGCAGCCGCTGTTAGACAAGATGGTTTGCGTAGAAAAAAACTATATGTTGGATGGTGTCATTGATGGGTTTGAGTCATGGGAAGATGCCCTGGCAGATATGCCGTCCACTGAGATTTCGGATCAAAGCGAAGGCGCGCCCATGCTCTATTCCTCGGGCACTACGGGTTATCCCAAAGGGGTTAAACGACCGCTTCCTGAGCAGGATTATGGTGTAGAAGTGGACATTAACTTACTGCGTGTACTTTATGGAGCCAATGACGACTCTATTTACTTGTCTCCTGCGCCTTTGTATCACGCCGCGCCATTGGCCTTTACCATGGGTTGTTTGCGCTCAGGCATAACAGTGGTTGTGATGGCGCACTTTGAAGCTGAGTTTGCCCTTGAATGCATTGAAAATTACCGCATTACCCACAGCCAATGGGTACCAACAATGTTTGTGCGCATGCTCAAACTACCGGAAGAAGTGCGTCTAAAATACGATGTAAGCAGCCTGCGCTGCGCCATTCATGCAGCGGCGCCCTGTCCGATTCCTATCAAAGAAAAGATGATTGATTGGTGGGGTCCAGTGATTTATGAATACTATGCCGGTACCGAAGGTAACGGTTTCGTACAGCTCAACTCTGAAGAGTGGCTTGCACATAAGGGTTCAGTAGGTAAGCCTTTAACCTGTGAAATCCATATTTGCGATGAGCATGGGGTAGAACTACCTGCCGGTGAATCTGGAGCTATTTATATGAGTGGCGGCGGTACATTTGAATATTATAAAGATGATGATAAAACCGCTGAATCGCGGCATGCACAAGGTTGGTCGACATTAGGCGACGTGGGGTATTTAGACGACGACGGGTATTTGTACCTGACTGATCGTAAGCACTTTATGATTATTTCTGGGGGGGTGAATATTTATCCTCAAGAGGCCGAAAATGTTTTGATCAATCATGACAAGGTTATGGACGTGGCGGTGTTTGGTGTGCCAAATGCTGACTTTGGAGAGGAAGTGAAAGGCGTGGTGCAGTTGACCGATCCGAGTGCGGCTAGTCCGTTGCTAGAAGTTGAGTTGCTGGACTATTGCCGCGAGTACCTCTCTCACATTAAGTGTCCACGAAGCATAGACTTTAGAGACGAGCTGCCACGGCACCCAACAGGTAAGTTGTATAAGCGTCTGCTCAAAGATGAGTATTGGGCTAAGGCTGAAGCCTAGCGAACAACTCTCGAAGCATAGTCTACTGCTGCAGACATATCCGCTACTGATTTAGTTCAAGGCAGTAGCACGCTTTTGCATTCGCTGATCAGGCGCTAAAAGCTTATTGGCTTTTTAACAGATTTGCTGGTGAATATTGGTCTGTTAGCGGACGCTTATCCTCGTCCCAGTCAGCGGGGGCTCCTATCGTTTTAAAAATATCTCTTGCGAGACTTTTGATAGGAACCGCGTAGGGCGCCAACAAAGGCGATAGAGCATCCGCTTGGGCGAGCAGGGCGCCTTTAGATATAGGCGCTCTTTGTGCCGCGCTGATTGCTCCCTGCGGCACTATCACTATGCGGTTGCCCGAGTCTCTGCCTTTAAGATTGATAAATTCACCGAATACTTTTTTATAGGTATTTGATTCATGTGCGTACAGGTCACTGGATGCAAATGTGTTCGCTACTAATACGCCTTCTGCGGTTAGTAGGTTTTGCGCCTCAGTTAAAAATTCCACGGTCATCAAGTGCTCGGGAATATAGTCGCCGTTGAATGCGTCCAAAATAATCAGATCGAACTGCTGTTTTTGCAATGCAGCGCGCTTGGCAAACACTCGAGCGTCTTGTTGGATGACTTTGTTGTCCGCTGTTTCTGTGAAGTTAAAAAACTGCTTAGCTACACCGATCACTGCCGAGTCTATTTCTACGGTTTGAATTCTTGCTTCGGGAAAAATTTCGTGGAGTGCACGAGGTAGAGTGCCGCCACCCAAGCCAACGATCATAATATTTTTGGGATTAGAGTTGAATAACAGTCCTGACATGGCCATGCGCGTATAGGCGAACACCATACGCTTTGGATCCGTTACGTCCATGCAGCTTTGGCTGCTGTCCGCTCTTTTTAGCGTAAAGTTTAAGCACCGTAAATCGTGCTGCTGTTGTACTAAGATGCTTGTATACAAAGACCGTTCTTCGTGAATCACTGTTTTGCCCGCTGCTAGCACAGGCGTTATGGCGCTGGTGATCAAGAATGCCGCAAGGAGCGTCCAAGCCGAGTTTAATGGCATGCCAAAAAATCTATTTACTGTTGGGCGCATTGATCTGGGTGGTATTAAGCTCATTAAGTTTCTCTTAATAAAAAGGCTGGCGACGACTGCGGTCAAATTTTTATACGCCAGGCGCAGGATCAGCTGCGGAATCTCTGCTCGTAGCCAATTGGTCAGGAGCAACGAACCATGCCATAAGACCAATGCTCAGCAGTATTAGAGTGAGTATTGTAATAATGGTGTCTACCTCGAACCAGAGCACTAGGTAAAACGAAGTGACCAATGTGCCTATGGCGCTGCCGAGAGTGGATGTGAAGTAGAGGGCGCCGGCAACTTTGCCGCTTTCCTCCACGTTGTCCACCAGTAGTCGTACGGAATAGGGAGATATCATGCCTAAGATAATCGTTGGCACCATGAATAGAAAAGCTGCAGCGGTGAGCGAGCCATAACGAGGATCTTCTATGTGTAAGAAGATAAACTCCATAACCGGTTGGGCATATAAAATCATTGGATATAGGAATATTGCGCTAACGGCGAAGATGCCAGCGAATTTTCTTGGCGAAGGGTTTTTAACCGACAAGCGCCCGCCCAAAAGGTAACCGATAGCCAGCGACAGCATAAAAATAGTGATGATACTGCCCCATACATAGACGCCGCTGCCGAAATAAGGCGCCAGTATGCGTCCGCCTAAAAGCTCGAAAGACATGATGATGAAGCCGCCGCAAAAAGCGAGTAAATGGATTGCTGAAATCATTTTTTAATTATGCTCGCCTGTTGGGAGTGACGGTGAAACTGCTAGCAAACAGTAGTGCGTTAGCGACGTTCTACATCTTCAGTTGCCGCGCCACTGTCTTTCCAACCTCGGTAACCATCGCCAATGTGGCATACACGTTGTAGCCCCATATCTTGCACTGCTTTGGTAGCAAGGGCTGAACGCCAACCACTTTGGCAATAAAAAATAATACGCTTGCCAGAAGCAAAAGCTTCTTTGTGGTAGGGCGAGGTTGGGTCGACCCAAAATTCCAGCATGCCTCGTGGTGCATGGAATGCGTTTGGTATTTTGCCTTCCCGTTCTAATTCTCTAGGGTCGCGAAGGTCAACAAACATGGCGTCGTCGTCTTCAAGAAATTTTTCGGCGTCTTCGATTTCGAGGGTCTCGACTTCTGCTATGGCGTTGTCTATTAATTGTTTGTGAGAGACTTTCAGCATGGTGATACCTTTTTTGTTTAACGCTCTATGTAACTAACGTTTTTTTGATGGGGCAAAATTTTTAAGTAGGGTGCAAATGCTTGACTTGATGGCAGGCTAAGTCTTAAGCCTGGGTCCAAAATCTAGGGTACAAGTCCGTAAACCGTGCCCTAGACCAAGCTTAGTCTATTTAGACTACTTGCCCTGCCAATTAGGTGCGCGCTTTTCAGAAAATGCTTTTGGCCCTTCGATGAAGTCTAGGCTGCCGACCATTTCCATAACTGTATCGTATTTGGCTTCCATGGCATCTTGTAGAGAAGCACTGTCCAAGCTTTTGTAAACAACGTCTTTGCTGGCGCGTATAGAGAGCGGCGCGCACTCACAAATCATTTTTGCCCAACGTTGGGCGGCGTCCATAAGCTCGTCGTGTGGAACTACTTCGTTAACAAAACCCAATTGCAGTCCTTCCTCAGGGCTTACGTGGCGACCGGTCAGAATCATACCTAACGCACGCTTGGGGCCAATTTGTCGAGGCAGACGGTTTAGGCCTCCGGCCAGGGCGGCAAGACCAACCTTAGGTTCTGGTAGAGCAAACTTGGCGCTCTCTGATGCAATGATCAGGTCGCAGGCTAGGGCGATTTCAAAACCACCGCCCATTGCAACGCCGTTGACTGCTGCGATGACAGGTTTATTCATATCAAAACGTGAGGTGAGGCCACCAAAGCCGCGTGGAGTAGGTACGCGCTCGCCGCCTTCTGCTTGATAACGTAAGTCGTTGCCAGCGCTAAAGCCACGGCCCTCGCCGGTAATGATAGCTACCCAAAGGTCATCGTCTGCGGCAAAGTCATCAAAAACCTGCCCCAGCTCTGCGTTTGCTAGGGGGTGCAGTGCATTGAGTCTATCAGGACGGTTAATCCTCACTGTCATTACGTGGTTGGCTTTTTCTACGATGGAATATTCGCCCATGGTTCTCTCCTGGTTACTTTTTGTTGGTAATTTAATTGCAGTAGACTTTAACCGAACAGCGACTGGTGTGAACAGTCGTTAAATTTCTCAAGGCTTGGGTTATCTCCCAGGCGTATCTCGGTGAGACTGCAGTTGTCGAATCGGTATTGCATCCACGCTCTTGGGTCTTGGTGTAAAAGCTGGCCTAAGGCCACGGCCATAGCGGCGCCATGGCTGACCACTAACACGGTCTCATCTGCGCCATGGTTGTCTGCAATTCGCAGCAAACTCTCTTGCATGCGCAAGGCCACAGTACCTAAGCTTTCGCCCTCAGGTGGCGCCCAATCTAGATCAGTATTAAAACGCTCTATAAGGCGGTGCTCGGCATTAAGTTTTGTGAATTCCATGTCTTCCCACTGACCGATAGACATTTCCGCTAAGCCTTCTACAACCGCAGTCACTCCTTTATAATTTTTGGAAGCCAGCGCGCCGGTATGCCGGCAGCGCTGTAAAGGACTGGTGTAAACAGCATCCAAGGATACTGTTTTGGCCAGAAAGCGACCGGTCAAAAAGGCTTGCCAGCGACCCTTGATGGTCAAAGGGCTGTCAGTAGAGCCATGCCAGCGGCCTTCCTTGTTGGCGAGTATCTGTCCGTGTCTTAAAAGGAGTATTCTCGGGCTCATAAAGGTCTCATTGCGTAAAGCGTTTGGCTACTAAGCAGCCGACTAAGTCACCTTCAACATTCACTGCAGTTCTAAAAGTATCTAACGGACGCTCAATGAGTAGCAGTAAACCGATGGCTTCTAATGGTATCCCAACGGCTAACATAACCATTTGCATTCCGGCCATAGAGCCTGAAGGAATGCCAGGCGCACCTACTGAAGAAAGCATTGCCACCAAGAAGATGGCGATGATGCCGATGGCCGATAAATCAATACCAAACATGTAAGCCAGGAACACGGCTGCTATACCCTCAAATAGGGCAGTGCCATCCATATTTGCTGTTGCACCGAGGGGTAATACAAAAGCACATTTGGCGCGGTCTACGCCGAGTTTTGATTCAGCCGTGGCCATGGACAATGGCAGAGTTGCTGCACTGGATGAAGTTGAAAGGGCGGTGACAAGAGGCTGGGAAACTGCTGCGAAGAATTTCCAGGGTGATAAACCTGATGCCCACCAAGCGATAAGGGGTAGGACAACGAGGCCGTGAAAAAGCGTCGCAGCAAAGACCACGCCTGCCAATTGTGCCAAAGCAGTCACTGTGGAGAAATCGATTTGTCCAGCCAGTTGATAGGTGATCGCGAATAAACCCAGCGGCAGTGTGGTCAGAACCCAGCCTGCTATACGGTAGGTGGCTTGCGCCAAATCGGAGAATATTTTGTTAATTGGAGAATCTTCTTTGATGGTCAGAGCCAAAGCAAGGCCAAATAAGATCGCTCCGACAAGAATTCCCAGCACGTTCATTTCTGCTAAGGCCTTGAATGGATTCACTAGCATGGCTTGAAGGAGGTTATTCAACAACGCGCTAATTGATCCATCACCCGGGTCGATTAATCGGGCGGATTGAGGCGTTACTCCGGCAAAGGCCATTGGGTCATCAACTAAAGGCGGGAACTGTGTCCAGGGATGAAAGAAGAAAACCACAACCAGTCCTATGCAGACGGCGATACAGGTGGTGGTGAAGTAATAGCCCAGAGTAACAGCTCCTAGTCGGCCCATATTGTTGGTGTTTCTTAACTCAAGAACCCCCGCGACTAAGGAAAAGAAGATCAGCGGCGCGATGACCATTTTTAGTGCGGAGAAGAACGCAGTACGCAGTAGTTCGGTAATGGTGTCTAGCCAAATGAACTCTGGTAGGAGTGTGGCGCAAAGCCAACCAAGTAGTGCGGAAGCTATTATGACTGGGGCAAACCATCGTGAATTCATGACCTGAACTTCCTTATCCGTTCTATTATATCTAAACCATGTGGCGTCGGCGCTTAGGCATTTTGATATCAGGTGTTATCAAGCCTAGTCAGTTCAGCTCAGGTAATTGAGCGGCAGAATCTGTTATTCTTTCGCCTTTGGTTTTCGACTGCTCACTAGCAATTTTTCAGGACCTATTGTGCTTAGACTGGCCGGTATGCGCCAGTCCATTTGCGTGTAGATTTTGCGCGAGATGGGCGATGTCTGAAAACGCTTTAGTTTATGCCTCCATTTTTGTTGCTGGTTTTTTAGTCATTAGTTTGCGTCCAAGGACAAGAGTTTGCTCAACCCAATAAGAAACTGCTTCGTATCCATTGCTGTATTGATAGCAGTTACTGGTGTGGGCGCGTGCAGCTCCGAGCCGAGTTACCAATCCATTCAGGGCGCCACCATGGGCACGTACTATAGGGTGCAATACAAAAGTGAGGGCGAGTGTTCCTCTGGGCGGGCAGATGTTGATGGGCTGCTTTTGGCGTTCAATCAAAGCTTATCCACTTATATAGAAGATTCTGAAATAACCCTATTTAACAAGAGTATAGGTTATGGCTTTTATCCTGTAAGTAATAGGTTTGGTGGTGTCTTAGAAACCGCTACCGCAGTGTGGGACCAATCTGGCGGAGCCTTCGATGTAACAGTTGGGCCGCTAGTTAATCTGTGGGGCTTTGGCCCAGTAGACTCAACTGCTCCGCCCGCAAGTGCTGCGCAGGCTGAAGCTTTTGCTTCCGTGGGTATGCATCATCTAGAGTTGCTGCGGACGTATGAGGGTTCAACCGAAATACTCAGTGTGCGGAAAAATGTGCCAGATCTTTATTTAGATTTTTCTGCTTTGGCGAAGGGTCTGGGCGTAGATGAGATTGCTCATTCTTTGCAAGCGCTAGGCTGTGCTAACTTCATGGTAGACATTGGTGGTGAGGTCCGCGCCCATGGTTTGAGTCCTAAGGCTCGGCCATGGCGGATTGGCATAGAAGTG
The DNA here is from genome assembly GCA_913043815.1 of uncultured Gammaproteobacteria bacterium. Lineage (GTDB taxonomy): Bacteria > Pseudomonadota > Gammaproteobacteria > Pseudomonadales > Azotimanducaceae > UBA4421. The sequence continues at coordinate 7,540 of CAJWNY010000028.1, read as the reverse complement.
CCAGACGCCACTCGGCGAGGTATTATTCAGCGGGTGCTGCAATTGACCAACCAGAGCGTCGCCACATCTGGGGACTATAGAAATTTCCGCATCGTAGAGGGTTTGCGAGTTGATCATGTGATTGACCCGCGGAGTGGTAAACCTGCCGATAATTCGGTGGTTTCCGTTACCGTAGTGCATGAGCAGGCCATGTGGGCTGATGCTTATGCCACCACGCTGATGGTTTTGGGGGCCGATGCAGGGATGCAATTGGCTGAAAAGTTGAGTTTGTCGGTATTGGTGATAACAAAAACATCTGATGATCGCTTTGTTGAGCGCTATACTCCTGGCATGAAGAAGTTGTTTCTTGAGTTTTCGGAGTAAAGTATGACCACAGTGATATTCGCATTTGTTGCTATGTTGACGCTTACCGCCGCCATGGCCGTTGGCGTTATTTTTGGGCGCAAGCCGATAGCCGGCACTTGTGGGGGCATGAAAGCGCTTGGTATGGAAATGGATTGTGAAATTTGTGGTGGCGATCAAGAAGTTTGTGACAGTGTTGATTCTAATCCGCAGCCGAAGACATCTGCGGATGCAGACTCTCTAACTCAGCGCCTTGGCAATTGAAGCGCACTTTGCATAGCAGTTTTTCTGCCTAAACCAATGAGGCAGTAATTGATGTCTCATCCATATTCCAACTTGACGATATTTATAGCCATGCGCTACGCATGGGGCAGTGGCGTGATGTCCTACGTCAGCAAGCTCGCCCTCGCGGGCTTGGTTTTAAGTATCACCGTGTTGGTGTTAGTGATTTCTATAGTTAACGGTTTTGACCGTGAGTTGCGCGACCGAGTCCTTGCTCTGTTACCTCACGTTAGCGTTGGCTCCGAACTAGGAATTCGCGCTGATCACCCTTTAATGTTGACTGACCTGCCAGCTTCAAGTGGATTGGAAAGCTTAGCACCTTACATTCAAAGCACTGCCTTAGTTGCCGCTAATGGTCGCATTCAGCCTGTAGAGATGACGGGTGTTGAAGCAGGTAGTTATAGCCGAGTTAGTCGAGTAGAAGACTATTTGCGCGCTGGCAGTCTAGCGGATTTGGAGGAGAAAAATTTCACAATTATTATTGGCGCAAAGTTGGCTCAACATCTCGAGGTTGGGGTAGGTGAGGACCTAGTGCTCATGTTGCCCAATTCTCAGATTTCAATTGCAGGTGCCATCGCGCGCCAGCGTCGTTTTGAGATTATTGGCGTGTTTGAAAGCCAATCTCAACTAGACGGCAGTGGCGTTTTTGTGAGTTTGCGGAGTGCTCAATTGCTGCTGCGTATGCGCGGTCAGATTCATGGTTTTCAGGGGCGTTTAACGGACTTGTTTGCCATATATGATGCTAGGCAATTTCTAGAGCAGGCGGTAACTGCGGAACGGCTTTTTGTGCGCTCTTGGATGTCCACGCATGGTAATTTATATCAGGCTGTAGCTGTGCAAAAAGTGACCATGTTCATTCTCTTTTCCTTTCTAGTAGCTGTGGCGGCTTTTAATCTGGTCTCAGGGCTGATGATGATGGTGGAACAGCGCAAATCTGATATCGCGGTGTTGAAGAGTATGGGCGCAGATAACCGCAGTCTGCTCAAAGTTTTTTGCTGCTTGGGTTTATTGCTGGGTGGTGGTGGGACCCTGTTGGGTCTTTTCTTGGGTGTGTCCTTAGCGCTTTTTTTGTCTTGGTTGTATGCACAGTTCGCAAGCGGTTTTGGCTTAGATTTAATGGGTCAGTACTTCATATCTTACTTGCCAGTTGATGTTCAGATGGCGGATCTGCTAATCGTCGCAGCAATATCCACAGCGCTTACTTTGCTTGCAAGCCTTTATCCTGCTTTGCAGGCAACTCGTCTCTTGCCCAGCAGAATTTTAGCCAATGAATAAGATGCCCCCTTTAGTTCCAGCCTTGCAAGCCATTGATGTGCATAAACGGTTTTATCAAGGGGCTACAGTAGTGCCTGTGCTAAACGGCATTGACTTGGCCCTTGCGCCTGGCGAGCGCGTTGCCATTATTGGCCGTTCTGGTTCAGGTAAAAGTAGCTTGCTGCACATTTTGGCAGGCTTAGATACTGCTGACGAGGGGCGGGTGAACGTGGTTGGCGAAGATATGGGAGGCGCCAGTAGTGAACAGCGGGCGGCTTTGCGCTGCGCGTACATGGGTTTTGTTTATCAGCAACATCATTTACTGCCAGAGTTTTCCGCCGTTGAGAACGTTGCGCTGCCACAACGTCTGAATCGGATAGACAAAGCTGCGGCAGAGGCGTCTAGTCGGGAAATACTCAAGGCGGTTGGGTTGGGGCATCGGTTGGAACATTTGCCTTCAGCGTTGTCTGGGGGCGAACGTCAGCGCGTTGCAGTGGCGAGGGCGTTGGCACACCAACCCAGATTAGTGTTGGCGGATGAACCCACGGGTAACTTGGATCGAACCAGCGCGGTTCAATTAATGGATTTAATGGTTTCTCTAAGTGAAGCTAATGGCACAGCATTTTTAGTTGTCACTCACGATGTCTCTATGTTGCATAGGTTTCATCGTGTACTGACTCTAAACGAAGGTCGTATAGAAGCGTATTCCCACTATGACTAAGGCGGCATCAATAGGCTCTTTGAGACTGCTGCTAAGCATGTCTATGCGGTTGATTTCTCACGCGCCGAACAAATTTGCACGCTTTGTCACCTGGGTATCTTTAATCGGCCTGACGCTTGGCGTAACAGTTTTGACCCTTGTTGTAACCGTGATGAATGGTTTTGATTACGAACTTCGGGATCGCTTACTTGGTTCTATACCGCATATTACCCTTGTGGGTGACTATCACCCTAAGACTATACTTGAGAGGATTGAGCAGGACCCGCTGGTGGCTTCTGTAGGCCGTTTTTATAAAGGGATTGGTGCTATTGCGCAAAGCGGTCGCGTGCGCCCTGTTAGTTTGATTGGGGTCGATGCAACAGATCCCAATACGCTTGGGCCGTTAAAAGATGCCATGTTGCTTGGCAGTATTTCTGATTTAACGTCTGTCAAGGGCGGTGTGGTCATGGGTGAACCGCTGGCCCGCTACTTCGGCTTAGATATTGGCGATAGCTTGTTGGTCGCAGTGACTAAACCCCAAGGCGACAGCGCGGTTTTAGTCACTATGCGTTTCAACCTAGCAGGCACTTTTGAGTTGGGGGCTGACCCAGACTATTCCATGCTGATAGTCAATTTGTCCGATAAAGAGACTCAAGAATGGCGAAGTTTAGGGGCATTGGGAGTGCGTGTGCAGCTTCTGGATCCCATGCTTGCTGAAGAAGTGGCTTCGCGCCTAGTGACTGAAAATCCCGGTTTAAAGGTATTAACATGGCGTCAAGATTTTGGTGAGCTCTTTCAAGCGGTCCAATTAGAAAAAACTATGATGTTTGTCCTGCTATTGTTGGTGGTGGCTATAGCGAGTTTTAATATTATTGCCGGTCAGTTCATGATGGTCATCGATAAACGCTCAGACATTGCTATTCTTCGCACTATTGGTGCTACCCAGCGATTTATTCTCGGTTTATTTTTGCTTCAAGGGTCAGTGATTAGTTTTTTTGGCACCCTGGCTGGGCTGATTTTAGGTTTGTTGTTGGCCGAAAATATTGATCTTGTTGTAGATTCTTTGGCTTTTTTCAGTGGTAAGCATTTGTTGGACGGATCTTACTTTGTCACGGTGCCAACGCGAATTTTGTATTTGGATCTTTTCTTTATCGCGGTGACCAGCGGGGCCTTAGCGTTGTGGTCGGCTTGGCTGCCTGCTCGCAGCGCTAGCCAATTAGATCCAGCGAATAATTTACACTGAAATAACGAAGCAACTGCTCGTTGGCAGTGCGCGAATGCTGCTGCTATTTCCTCTGCTACTTATTCTTTTTGGTGCGCAATTTACGTCTTTGACGCCACTTTCCCATAACCTTACTGCGCCAGATAATCCTTGCTGCTATATAGCCCGTCGTGCCTAGCATCCAGCCACACAGTACTGATCCTAATAATAGCGGCCCACTGATGGCTGCCAAATTGTTAAACAACCAGCTGACGGTGAAATCGCCCTCAATTGAGGTGGCCTGGGTGCCTAATAACCAAGCGCCTAGGTGGTAAGAGAAATAAAACATTGGCGCTATCGTGATTGGGTTAGTGATCCAAACTAATGCAACAGATATCGGCAAATTCGCTCGCAGAAATATGGAAATAATTGCCGCCAATAACATCTGAAAGGGCACCGGGATAAATGCGGAAAATAAACCAACAAAAACAGCACTAGACACTGACCGCCTGTTGACCTGCCACAGTTCCTTGCGCTGTAGTAGGTGAGCTATGGGCTTGAGGGTGCGATTCTCACTAAGCCTTTCGGGTTTCGGAAGAAGCTTTAGCAGCCGCTCTTTCAGCATATACAACCTATTAGTGAATTAGGGCTTGGTTCTACAATAGAACATTAAGCATCGTTTGTGATCTTTACTCAGTACCGTGTTGGCGCAAGCACAATATTCTTGCTGCTCGTTTTTCTGACGCTTTATGTCTAACATAGATGGTCTTTGGCGCCGAGCTCTATGTTAACCAAATATGCTTTAGGTGTGGGTATAAGTTTTCGCGCCATAGGGCAAAAGGGCAGAAGCAGAACTTTTAATGCATTTGCCGCGGAATATAGATTTTTGCTTGCGCGATATCATGGCAGGAGTAGCTCTTCCTCTTATCGATTTTCGCGCCATCTGTCACCCTGCTGGGTAGATTACAGAGCAGGTTATGCGAATCAGTATCAAAGTCCGATAAACCCAGTCTAGGCCGTTATCAAGTGGAAGGCGTTGTTGAGCTAGGTACTGCTGACCAGGGAGCACGGCGCTGGTATTCTAGTCTTCCTAAAGATTTCTAGACACCGTCTCGGTCTGCTGAACCGGGGAAAGTTCGCTGGGCTAGATCTGCTCGGCGTACTAAATCATTAAGCGTCCCGATAAGTTTTTCTTGCTCCTCTTGGGTCAAGAAGTTGCCTATTTCTCTGCTTTCTCCACGGTGGACGAGAGAAACCGTTTTTCGATACCAAGGGTGGATTGCTCGCTCAACATGTATTTTGGTGAAGTATCGCTGCCAAGTCACAATTTCTGTAGGCGTTTTAATGCCAGCTTCCAATCGGATTTTTTCGCCACTGAAAGAGATGACTTCCTGCATGCTAGTGCGACGCAAACACAGCCAAAGGCAATAACTGAGTACGCTCATTTCCAGCGCGGTAAAAGGCAAAATGACCCAATAGCCCATTACGCTGAAGGCCGTTGCTATGCCGAACGAGGATAGCATCATGAAAAGAATGAAGTATCTGAAGGCTTTCCAACTCAGAGATTGGTTGGGTTGCATTGTAACGCTACCGACTAGTCCGTCAGGAGTGTTCTCGAATTCGAATTCCTCAGTTTTAATCATATTTTTAGTGAATTTGTTGCTACTTCTCGGCTTCGTTGACTTGGGTTTACGCTTTTCTTAGCAGGAAGAACACAAGGAGACGTTAGGGTTTTCGTTTACTTGCTTGAAATAGCAATTGACGCCCACATTGTAGCAGTTGAGTGTGAACTGCGTGTGGAAGCCCGATGAATTTTTACTCTTGGGGTTTGGCGGCGAGGCATTAGGAGGGTTTTATGGTGGACGGAAAATTTACCCAGCGCGTGGAGATGCTATTGGGCGAGGCCCATGGAATAGTATTGTCGAGCAACCACGCCAGTATAGAACCGGTGCATATTTTGCTGGCAATGCTGAATTACGAGCAATCGTTGTTGGTCAAGTTGATTAATAGTCTTAGTCATTTGAACGATTTACTAGATGGACTCAAAGGACGCGTCCTTGGTGAAGTTGACGATTTACCAAGGTTGGCTAGTCCACCGGGCGAAGTAAGTCTTGGCTCTAGCGGGGCAAAAATAATCAGCAAGGCCAGTGCTTTAGCCGAAGTGAATAAAGACGCCTATGTTGCAGAGGACTGGATGCTTGTAGCAATGCTTGGAGATGCCGTTGTTGCAAGTCTTTTGACCCCCTTAGGAATTACAAAAAATGTTTTGCGTGATTACATTGTGCAGGAACGAAATGGTGAAAGTGTGACTGATAAGAATGAAGAAGAGCAGCGTGGCGCATTGAAGAAATTTACGCTAGATCTTACTGAGCGAGCGGCGGCTGGTAAGTTAGACCCTGTTATCGGTCGGGATGAAGAAATACGTAGAACCGTTCAGGTGCTGCAACGTCGAACTAAAAATAATCCGGTGTTGATTGGCGCTCCTGGCGTCGGCAAAACAGCTATCGCTGAGGGCCTCGCTCAGCGCATTGTGAACGGCGAAGTGGCAGATAGCTTAAAAAACAAAAAGGTACTCTCGCTAGATTTAGGCGCATTAGTGGCGGGCGCCAAATATCGCGGCGAATTCGAGGAGCGCTTGAAGGCGGTGCTAAACGAACTGGCCAAACAGGAAGGCAACATTATTTTGTTTATTGATGAATTGCACACCATGGTTGGCGCGGGTAACGCAGAGGGGGCAATGGATGCTGGGAATATGCTTAAGCCCGCATTGGCCCGTGGCGAGCTCCACTGCGTAGGCGCAACAACGCTGGATGAGTATCGTACTCACATAGAAAAAGACGCAGCCTTAGAGCGTCGATTCCAAAAAGTTTTGGTCGAAGAACCGGACCTTGAAGACACCATCGCAATACTGCGGGGTTTAAAGGAACGCTACGAAGTACACCATGGTGTGGACATTACTGACCCTGCCATTGTGGCCGCTGCAACGCTTTCTCACCGCTATATTACTGACCGCCAACTGCCGGATAAAGCCATTGATTTGATTGACGAAGCGGCAAGCCGCATTCGCATGGAAGTGGATTCCAAGCCAGAGGTCATGGATAGCCTAGACCGACGGTTGATTCAGCTGAAAATGGAAGTCGAGGCTCTGAAAAAGGAAAGTGATAGCGCTAGCGTTAAGCGGCGCGATGAGCTGGAGTCTGTTATTCATAAGGTAGGAACGGAATATGCTGAGCTTGAAACAGTTTGGTTGCAGGAAAAATCCCTACTCAAAGGTGCTCAAGATATAAAAGAAGAGCTAGAGTCAGCACGGCTGAGCTTTGAGTCAGCGCGACGAGCCGGTGATTTGGCGCGAATGTCTGAGTTGCAGTATGGGGTCATTCCCGACCTGGAGCGCAAAATCGAACAACCCGCAGACGTGGCCGAGCCGCAGTTACTCCGCAATAAAGTGACTGCGGAAGAGGTGGCTGAAATTGTAGCCAAATGGACGGGCATACCGGTTGCAAAATTAGTCTCTGGCGAAAAAGAAAAATTGCTTCAGCTTGAGGCACTTTTAAGTGAAAGGGTAATAGGTCAAAGCGCAGGCATCAAATCGGTTAGCCAAGCGGTTAGGCGCTCTAGGGCCGGGTTGTCTGATCCGAGCAGGCCCAATGGGTCTTTCATGTTTCTAGGTCCAACCGGGGTAGGTAAGACCGAATTATGTAAGGCTATGGCTCAAGTACTGTTTGATAGCGAAGAAGCGTTGGTTCGGCTGGATATGTCTG
>CAJWNY010000027.1 GCA_913043815.1 uncultured Gammaproteobacteria bacterium | reverse complement strand
CCCTATGGCAGCGCGAACTTTGTAAAAAAGTGCAAGTTAACGATAATAACGGATGCGCAAGTGTTGACTTTATTGGGGTGTTTGTTGATCCTTCGTCCGCGGGCTGCTCCGGGGAGGGCGGCGCACGATTTATGACGCTCATTAGCCCAGTGGGAACAAGTTTGTTACAAACGAATTTGTTGCTTTAGACTGATAGGGTTCACTCAGAGCAGGTCGAAGGAATGGCTGCGAAGCTCATGCATAACCTTTTGATTGCAGGTTTTACCACAACCAAAATTATGTGAGGTTCAACGAAACAATGGATTTTCCAGTAGGAAGTTGTAATGAAAAAATATACACATAGACTGACGCAAGTCTTGTTGTCCTCAGTGCTCATGTTTTCCGTGAGTCAGGCTCAAGCAACGACGCTTAACGACATCTTTCAGGTTGCCGAGCAGATGAATTCATCCGCCAAGCGCTCTCAAGCAAAGATTGATAACTTGACCGACGAAACACGCCAGTTGTTGAACGAGTACAAGACAGTACTAAAGGAAGTGGAAGGTCTAAGAGTTTACAACCGCCAACTTGAGAAGCAGATAGGTAATCAAGAAACGGAAATGGCCCAGCTTACTGTCTCGATCGATGAGGTAACCGTTATCGAGCGGCAAATCACGCCACTCATGTTACGCATGATCGACGGGCTAGAGCAGTTTGTAGAACTTGATGCCCCTTTCCTCATCGAAGAGCGTAGAAACCGTGTTGAAGTTTTACGGGAGACTATGGATCGGGCAGACGTCCTGGTTTCTGAGAAATTCTCACAAGTCTTTAGAGCGTTCCAGATTGAAAATGATTATGGCCGCACGATGGAAACTTATTCCTCTTCCATCGAGTTAGCAGGTGTTGAGCGTAATGTAGATATTTTGAAGGTCGGGCGCATTGCTCTGGTTTATCAAACACCAGATGGCGAGGAGACAGGCGTTTACAATTTAGACAAACGTGCATTTGAGCCAGTAGACGATTCATTCAATAGCTCTGTAAGACAGGGAATTAGAATGGCTCGTCAACAAGCTTCAATTGAGATGTTGAGCTTGCCCATCGCAGGCGCGGGAGCAGCCAAATGAAAACGACTAAGAAAAGCGTAATGAATTTATCAAAAGGTCTAATAGCAGCTGTTTTATTAACTGCATCGTTTGCTCAGGCAGAAGAAACCGCTCCAGCGGCAGGTGATTTGGTAGTAAATAAAGCCAGCTCGCTAGACGAGTTGCTTGACAACGTGGAGCAACGCCGGGTCGTTGAATCTCGTGAAAATACTTCAAGAGAGCAGCAGTTCGCTAGAGAAAAAGCGAATCAAGCACAGCTTCTAAAGAACGCTGAAGAAGAACGCCGCCGCGAAGAGCGTCGTTCAGACCGCTTGGAAACTCAATTTGAAGAAAACGAGATACGTATAGGTGATTTGACTGAGCAGTTAGACAAGCGACTTGGTAGTTTGCGAGAATTGTTCGGGGTATTGCAGCAGGTTGCTGGCGATACACGTGGAGGCTTTGAAGGGTCTATTATTTCTAGCCAATATGAGAATCGCGGTGAATGGTTGGGTCAATTAGCGAAGAAGATGGGGACATCTAGCCAGCTAGCTACGATTGACGAAATGGAAAGTCTTTGGTTTGAATTGCAAAGAGAGATGACCGAGTCTGGTAAAATTTCCAAATACCCCGGTACAGTTACTAAAATTTCTGGTGAAAAGTTAAACACTGAAATTATTCGCGTAGGTTCTTTCGCACTGCTTGGCGACGGCGAGTATTTACAGTGGAATTCGGAAAGCCAGACTATTACTGAGTTACCGCGCCAACCTACAGGCCGACACACATCAACGGTTGAAGCCCTGCAAGAAGCTCAACCAGGGGAAATTGTTGAATTATCAGTGGACCCTACTCGTGGTTCTCTGCTTGCTCTTTTGATTCAAGCGGCAACTCTCGGTGAGAGAATAGGGTCTCCTACTTCTTTGTTCGCCGATGGACAGGGTGGGGAAGTAGGCTCCGTAATTATTTTAGGGGGTATCGTTGGCGTCTTTTTGGCGCTTGAGCGTTTAATCACTCTATTCTTGGTGGGCTCAAAAGTTAACGCCCAGCGGAAAAATCCTGTGCCATCTATGGATAACCCTTTAGGGCGCGTATTAAACGTCTATGAAGAAAACAAAAATGTGGACGTGGAAACTCTGGAGCTCAAATTGGGCGAGGCGATTTTGGGTGAAACCCCAGATTTGACCAAACGGATTACTTTAATACAGGTTATTTCAGTAGTTGCGCCTCTTACTGGTCTATTAGGCACAGTAATTGGGATGATCGAGACCTTTCAAGCGATTACATTGTTTGGTACTGGCGATCCTAAGACGATGGCTAGCGGTATTTCGAAAGCATTGATGACCACTGTATTAGGTTTGTGTGTCGCAATTCCCACCACGCTTTTGCACGCAATTGTTAACAGCCGCTCTCGCGAGTTGGTACACATAATTGAAGAACAGAGTGCTGGAATAATTGCTGATCACGCCGAAAAAGCTGGCAAGTCAATAGGCTAGTCAGCAGGAGGCTGTCGAAACATGTTAAACGACGCATATCTAGCAATTATCACGTTCATGGAAATGGGCGGTAATGTACTCTGGTACATCGCCGCTCTGACTTTCTTTATGTGGACTCTGATATTTGAACGTATCTGGTTCTTTAGAACGGAGCACAAAGATTTAGTTATAGAAGGGGCTACCGTATGGGAATCTCGTTCAGAACGTAAGTCTTGGAGTGCTCATCAAGTTCGCGAAGGAATCGTATCTAATGCTGCCAGTCGAATTATGGGGAGTCTTCCGATCATAGAGACCTGTGTCGCACTCTGCCCGTTGTTCGGTTTACTGGGTACAGTCACCGGGATGATTGCAGTTTTTGATGCAATGGCGACTCAGGGTGGTAATGCTCGGTCTATGGCCGCAGGGGTATCGATGGCTACTATTCCAACAATGTCTGGAATGATTGCTTCTTTGTCTGGATTGATGGGTACGACGTATTTGAAGCGTAAAGTTGACTACGAAACGCAAATTTTCGAAGATACCCTAACTCTAGATCACTAGAGATAGAGGCAAGGTTAGAAATATCATCACCCCAATAGGGCGATACGAGGAATGAATTATGCGTAAAAAATTGAGACGCATCTCTAGGAATGAAGAAGAGACGGATATTAATCTGACGCCGATGTTGGACGTGGTGTTCATCATGCTTATCTTCTTCATCGTAACTGCGACCTTTATTAAGCAGGCAGGGATAGATGTAACTAGGCCAGATGCAATGACTTCTGAGCAAAAACCAACGGTAGCTGTTCTTGTTGCTATTGGTCCCACTGGCGAGATTTGGATTGACAAGAAGCGGGTTGATCCAACTTCTGTACGATCGCATATTGAGAAACTTCATTCCGAAAACCCTAAGGGTGGACTGGTAGTTCAAGCCGATAGAAGTTCCACAAACGAAAAGTTGATGGGCGTATTGAACGCTGCAAGAGCAGCGGGCATGCGTGAAGTCGCGATTTCAACGGAAAATAATTAGGTAGAAATAATTATGGTTGTTCGTTATGCAATCGGGGTTGGACTGGGAGCAGTTGTAACCTTCATTTTGTTCTTCTTAATGCAGGCTATCATCGCAAGTGATGGGGCAAATTTAGAAGAAGGTGCTAAGGGTAAGCTGCTGGACTTTGTTCGTCTTCAAGACGACCAAGATGTCGAAACTAAGCAACGTAAACCAAAGCCACCGCCTCCGCCGGATGAGCCGCCACCAGATTTGCCGAAGCCAGACTTTGAAGCGTCTGATCTGTCGCAGGGTGTTGACGTCGGTGCAGTTGATGTAGATGTCAATTTGTCTATAGAAGGCGGCGGATTTAGTTCAGATGGTGAGTATTTGCCTATCGTTAAGGTTAATCCGCAGTATCCACGTAGGGCTCAAACTCGCGGCATTGAAGGGTACGTATTGCTCGAATATATCGTTACTAGAACCGGTGCTGTTAGAGACCCGGTTGTACTAGAGGCGAAGCCTCCCGGCATTTTTAATCGGGCTGCGATTAATGCCGCGTTAAAATATAAATATAAGCCAAAGGTAGTTAATGGTGACGCCATTGATGTTGCTGGTGTAAAGACCCGCATTACTTTTGAGTTGGCTGACTAATAGGAGATTGCACTTGAATATTAGTATTAAACCTAGTTTCGCTGCACTTGCTGTGGCGGTATTGCTTGCAACTGGTACACCGCTTTTGGCGGAGTTTGGTTATGAGGGCGCTAGCGCGCAGGCAGAGGAAGCCAAAGCAAAGAAGCAAAAGACACGTCGTGTACCCTCTATGAGCGAAACGGTATATAAAAAGTTAAGCGCGGGACAAGAGGCCATTGACCTTAAGGACTATGTAGCCGCTATGGAAGTGATCAACGACGCGCTTGAGCGTAGTAAGCGTTACAACGAAAACGAAATAGCCAATCTGCACAATATGCGTGGCTATATTTATTATCTTCAAGATGATTATGCGGGCGCAATAAGGGAATATAAGCGTGTGGTTCAGGCAGGGGATAAGATTCCTGAAGGGCTAGAAACAACTACGCTATATACGGTTGCTCAGCTGAGCTACGTTCAAGAGAAATACGACGATGCGTTAAAGTATATGGAAATTTGGATATCTAAAGCCGTTAATCCATCTGCTGCGCCTAGAATCTTCCTAGCGACTGTGTATTACCAAAAGAAAGAATACGATTTGGCTGTGGAACAGATGGAGTTGGGTGTAAAGATTGCTCAAGAGCGTGGTACTACTATTACGGAACAAAACTGGAGCCTCCTAACTTTTTTATATTTTGAGAAAGAAGATTGGCCTAAGGTAATCGATACATTAGAAATCCTGGTCGAATTGTTCCCCAAGCGAGAGCATTGGGTCCGCCTAGCGGGTGTATACGGACAAGAAGGATTTGAGAAGAAGCAAATGTATTCACTTGAAGCTGCTTATACGTCAGGCTTTTTAGAGAAATCTACAGATTTTACAAATCTTGCCGGTTTGTTAATGCAAGAGGAAGTGCCCTATCGAGCTGCAAAAGTATTAGTTGCCGGTATGAAAGCCGAGTCAGTCGATCGCGATGCGAAGAACTTGCGTTCTTTAGGTCAGGCCTATCAAGTTGCACAAGAAGTGGATTCGGCGATCGAGGTGTTCGAAGAAGCGGCTGAGTTGTCTGATGACGGTAAAATTTTCGAACGGCTATCATACCTCTATTTAGAGGACGACCAGTTCGATCGTTGTGTGGAAGCGGCGTCAGGTGCTTTAGACAAAGGCGGTTTGAGAAAGGTTCAATCTGTGCACATTGTTAAAGGCATGTGTCTGTTTAACCAGAATAAATTAACAACTGCACGGGTGTCCTTCTCTAACTGCCGTCGAGTAGCGCGTGCCGAGGATGATAAAGCGAACCAAAGAATTTGCGGGCAGTGGATCACGTTTATCGACCGTGAATCTAAGCGCCAAGAAATTATGGAAGCTGCTTCAGGCTGATATGTAGACGTTTTCTGCAGCATTTTTTGCTACAGTTAAGCCGGTCTTAAGACCGGCTTTTTTGTGTTCGACAGAAAAAATAGTTTAAGGAGTGATAGATTGTTTACCGGGATTGTCCAGAATTTAGCCTCAATCGCGAGCGTTGAAAATGAATCGAACCTAATCCGCATAGCGGTTGAATTAGGGGATTCAACAGAAAATTTAGAGTTAGGGGCCTCAGTCGCAGTTAACGGTACGTGCTTAACGGTGACCTCTATAGATCGAGGTGCAGCCTACTTTGATGTCATCAAGGAAACGGCGGTAACCACCAATCTTGCAGATTTAGAAGTGGGTCAGCGCGTAAATGTTGAACGCTCGTTTAAAGTCGGTGACGAAGTCGGCGGTCATATAATCTCGGGCCATGTGACCGCGACCGCAGCGCTAGTGAACCTTAAAATAGATGAGCACGACCGTGTGCTGTCTTTCAAAATAGACCCCAAATGGATGAATTACATCTTGCACAAAGGTTATGTTGGTCTAGACGGCGCCAGTCTAACTGTCTCTTCAGTGGATAGAGCAGATAGTTTGTTTAGTGTCAGCTTAATACCAGAGACCATTAATCGAACTACACTGGGGCAATTAGAGCTCGGCGACCGAATTAATGTTGAAGTAGACAGCCAGACCTTGGCTATTGTCGAGACTGTTGAGCGCGTTTTGGCGGACCCACTAATGCGAAAACAGTTTCTGGCTTCGTAGCAGCTATCTTGAATAATTCAGAGTTTCAAACCCGTTTAGCTGCTAGGTGGCGTGATGCTAATTCCATGCTTTGTGTGGGTATAGATCCAGAAGTCAACCGTATACCGGTGCATCTGCGCTCATTAAACGATGCCTTTTTTCAATTTGGCAAAGCCATAGTGGACGCAACAGCCGCGCATGTTTGCGCTTTTAAACCTCAGGCGGCACACTTTGCCGCTGAAGGATGCGAAGATCAGTTAGCCCAGCTCATAGCCTATATCCGCGTAAATCACCCCAAAATCGTGGTTATTCTCGACGCTAAGAGAGGCGACGTGGGGAGCACGGCTAAGTTCTATGCAAGAGAAGCTTTTGAGCGCTACCAAGCTGACGCGGTGACGGTGAATCCGTATCTCGGCTACGATAGCCTTGAACCTTATTTTGATTATTCGGATAAAGGCATTGTTGTACTTTGCCGCACAAGTAATCCTGGAAGTGATTGGCTACAGAAAAGCGAGCTTGCAAAATCACCCCTTTATCTCGAGGTAGCGAAGCAAATCGCTGAGTGGGACCAAGGTGGACAGTGCATGCTTGTAACGGGTGCTACTTATCCAGAAGAGCTGGCGCAAGTGAGAGCGCTCGTGGGCGATATGCCCCTTTTGGTGCCAGGCGTAGGTGCGCAGGGTGGAAGCATTGAAGAAGTCGTGGCAGCCGGATTAGACAGTCGAGGCTGTGGATTAGCAATTTCTAGTTCGCGTGGCATTATTTATGCGGGTGAGGGCGAGGACTTTGCTGAGCGAGCAGGGGCTCAGGCAGCTTTAGTAAAGCAAGAAATTAACCAAGCGATGGGCAAGGGGTAGAAACAGTGACGGGTCAAGTACCGCTTCGGTAGCACAAATCTCCCTCCAATGATTCGATCAAAAAACTCTACCGTTAAAGGTGCAAAAAAGTCACGGAATTAATTTCTACTAGATAAAATTGTCTGCCGCAAAGGTCAAGGTCAGTATTTAGCGAATCTCCAACTTTGATAATCGCGTTGCACTGAAGAAAAATGAAGTCTTTACCACCGGGCAATAAAACTAATTCAGAGGTAGGTATGTCGTTGGCAAAGCGGAACTCGCTTGTTTGTCGGCTGGTAGACCGTTAAATAGACAGATAAAGTTGGTATGAGCAACCAGTAAACTAGGATTACCCTAAGGACCTAAGAGGGCCCTAGGGCCATGCACTAGTTAAACTCTTTAAGTAAGTTTTTTGCAATAATGGTTTGCTGAATTTGACTGGTTCCCTCATAAATTCTAAAAAGTCTGACATCTTTATAGAACCTTGCCACTGCGTATTCTTCCATGTAGCCCGCGCCACCATGAAACTGCACAGCTCGGTCTGCAACCCTTCCTACCATCTCGGTAGCAAAAAGCTTACAACAAGATGCAAGGGTGTTTACGGCCTCGCCGTTGTCTCGGCGCTTCGCAGCATCCAAGACCATACAATGGGCAGCATAACTTTCTGCTTTACTGTCAGCGATCATTGCTTGTAGAAGCTGAAAGTCCGCGATGCGCTGGCCGAATTGCTTTCGCTCACTACCGTATTCTAAACAAAGATCAATCAATCTATCCGCGCACCCAACTGACAATGCGCTGATATGAATACGCCCTCTATCCAATGTTTTCATTGCGGTCTGAAAGCCCTTATTCAGCTTGTCTGCGCCGCCGAGTAAGCAGCTTGTAGGTATCCTGCAGTCGTCAAATATCACATCACATACGTGAGCACCTTTCTGGCCCATTTTCTTGTTGGGTGCACCCAAGGTAATGCCCGGAGTGCTTGCATCTACTAAGAATGCGCTCACGCCTTTGGCGCCAACTAGGTCTGCGTTTGTCCTTGCAAAGACCGTAAACAACTGGGCACTCGGCGCATTGGTTATGTAGCGCTTAGTGCCATTTAAAATGAAGTCGTCTCCTTCGCGAATGGCCTTGGTTTGAAGAGAACCGGCATCTGAACCGGCATCTGGTTCCGTTAGAGCGAATGAACCGATAATTTCGCCGCTGGCGAATTTAGGTAAATAGTAATTTTTTTGTTCTACTGTGCCGTCCATAACAATACCCTGAGAGCCGATACCGTTGTTGGTGCCAATGATTGAACGAAAAGCCGGAGAAGTGCGCCCTAACTCCATAACAACGCGACACTCTTCATAGGTATTGAGCCCTATGCCGCCATATTCCTGAGGGATAGTAAGGCCGAAAAGGCCCAATTCGCGCATTTCTTGCACCACTTCAGCAGGAATTTTGTCTTCCTCGGCGACCTGTGCTTCTAATGGAATAAGGCGTTCGCTGACAAATCTTCGAACTACATCTAATAATTGTTCCAGTGTTTCTTCGTCCATTGCTGGGGGTAATAAAGCTTTTACTGCGCTCATGCGTTGTCCCGTCGTAAAATAAAATAGTATACATATCAAAGAATAAAATTTGTGGCTAAACATCTTAAGTCCAATAAACCAAATGGGTAAAATATTGCAGTCAACGGACTGCTGCTTTAGCCTTCGTTTTAATGATAATAAGGAATTTTTTATGAGCAGTGATAAAGCGCCATTTTCTTGGGAAGACCCTTTTCAGATGCGGTCTCAGTTATCAGAAGAAGAGCGCATGATTCAGGAAAGCGCACGGGATTATGCTCAGGATAAACTGCTGAGTCGTGTGCGTGATGCATTTCGCCACGAGACCTTTGACCGTGAAATAATGAACGAGTTCGGCGCAATGGGTATGCTGGGGGCGACTCTGCCAGAAAAGTACGGTTGTTCAAATGTGAACTACGTCGCTTACGGCATTATGGCGAGAGAAGTTGAGATGGTGGATTCTGGTTATCGCTCAGCTATGAGCGTGCAATCTTCGCTAGTGATGCACCCAATTTATGCTTACGGGACTGAAGATCAAAGAGAAAAATACCTGCCAAAGCTGGCCACCGGCGAATGGGTTGGGTGTTTTGGCCTTACTGAGCCAGATCATGGTTCAGATCCCAGTAGTATGGTGACTAATGCCAAACGCGTTGATGGCGGCTTTATAATGAATGGCGCAAAAATGTGGATCACTAACTCTCCTATCGCGGATTTAGCCGTTGTTTGGGCAAAACTCGATGGCGAAATTCGTGGCTTTGTAGTCGAGCGTGCATTCAAGGGGTTCAGCACGCCTAAGATCGAAGGCAAGATGAGCTTGCGTGCATCGGTCACAGGGCAAATTGTTTTGGAAGACGTCTTCGTTCCAGAAGAAAATTTACTTCCTAATGTGAAAGGCCTTGCCGGTCCGTTTGGGTGTTTAAACCGGGCTCGTTATGGCATTGCATGGGGAGCTATGGGCGCTGCAGAGAGCTGTTGGCATGCAGCGCGTAAATATACGTTGGAGCGGACGCAGTTTGGACGCCCATTAGCAGCCACTCAGTTGGTGCAGAAGAAGTTGGCTGATATGCAAACCGAAATAGCCCTAGGCTTACAAGGATGTTTACGCATGGGACGTATGTTCGATGACGGCACGCTGCCGATAGAAAACATTTCTATGATGAAACGAAATAACTGTGGTAAGGCGTTAGACATTGCCCGCGTTGCTCGAGATATGCATGGTGGAAACGGCATTTCTGACGAATATCCTGTAATTCGTCACATGATGAACCTTGAGACCGTAAATACCTATGAAGGCACTCACGACGTGCACGCATTGATTCTGGGTAGAGCACAAACTGGTATTCAAGCTTTTAGTTGAGGTTAGTTCAAAAAACTAGATGATAACAACTGATGGTAATGGTAAATCTCCCAGATATATTTATGAAATAGCCCTAACTAATTGTCTTAGACAGTACGTAATCCTACTTGCTGTCTTCAAATATTAAAAAACGGTAAGGAAGGTGAGAGTAGCTAGAGCAGAGCGCCCGCAGTCTTTTCTTGAGGATATTAAGAAGGTGCGGGAGTCCGTTGTAAGCGTGGAAGCCGTCGGCGAACGCGCTAGTGGCGAAGAAGCAGTATACAGGTCGTTCTTTCACCCCGGAATTTTTGAGCATAAAAGTGGTAATGCCTCGAATTTGAAGCCTCTCGGCGAGCGGCTGAAAATGGCAGCAAATGCAAGGTAGCCTTTGTTTAGCCATATTCTTAGGTATCGTTAGACTGTAAAGTTTTTATTGATCTTAGTGGGTTTATTGAATTTTCATAATGCTCATCGCTCACCTATTCGGAGGTGCTAGATCAATTTTACTGATATAGCATATTTGCTGGCATCCATAGTTGGTCTGGCGATATAGTTGGCCGCTATGGCTCATATACCTTTCGATTCAGAATCATTCCTCAAAGACCTCACTAAGAAGCCGGGCGTTTATCAAATGCTCGATGCCAAAGGTAAGTTTCTTTATGTCGGCAAGGCCAGAAATTTGAAGAGTCGGGTCACCAGCTATTTTCGCGCTTCTGGTCTCGCAACGAAAACTATGGCGATGGTTGCGAAGATTGACAGAATTGAAATTACCGTCACGCAAAGCGAAACTGAAGCGCTTTTGTTGGAACAAAGCCTGATCAAAACCCAACGTCCTCCTTACAACATTTTGCTGCGCGATGACAAATCTTACCCCTACATTCATATCTCTTCTCACGCTGAGTTCCCAAGATTGGCGTTCCATCGCGGTTCGAAGAAAAAAGATGGTCGCTACTTTGGTCCTTTTCCATCCGCTTCGGCGGTGCGCGAAAGCCTGAGTATTTTACAAAAGCTGTTCTTATTGCGTCAGTGTGATGACACCTTCTTTAAGAATCGTTCCCGGCCGTGTTTACAGCATCAAATAAAGCGCTGCAGTGCGCCTTGCGTGGATAAAGTTCAGGTTGCCGATTATCAGGACGATGTGGAATTGGCGACACTTTTTTTGGGTGGCAAAAGTGACACGGTATTGCAGCAGTTCAAGAAAAAAATGCACGATTCGGCGGAAAACATGGAGTACGAGCGCGCTGCCGGTTATCGCGATCAAATTCTCCATTTGAGAAAGATTACCGAGCGCCAATATGTGCATGGCTCTGTGGGTGATGTCGATGTATTTGGTTTTGCTGAGGAAGCTGGGCAATGCTGTATCCAAGGCTTGTTTGTCCGTGGCGGGCAGGTTTTGGGGCAGCGAGCGTACTACAGTAAAAACGGGTTGGAATTAAGCCCCGCAGAATTTTTGGAGGCTTTTTTGTCTCAGTACTATTTTGCGTCTGAACAGCGTGAAGTGCCGAAAGCGATAGTTGTTTGTGGTTTAACGTCTGATGTTGACGTGTTTGAAGCGGCGCTGGTGGAAAAAGCGGGTAGAAAGGTAAGCGTTAGCGCTGAAGTGAGAGGCCAACGTGCCCGCTGGCTTGCGCTTGCTACAGATAATGCTGTATTGAATTTAAAGAGTCACTTGGCAGATAAAAGTCATGTACTCGCTCGATTTATGAATCTTCAAGACGCGCTAAAAATGGATTCTATGCCTGAGCGGTTGGAGTGTTTCGACATCAGTCATACCTCCGGCGAAGCAACCGTTGCTTCTTGCGTGGTTTTCGATAGCAATGGGCCGCTCAAGTCCGATTACCGAAAATTTAACATCGAAGGTATTATTGGCGGCGATGATTACGCGGCAATGGATCAGGCCCTGCGCCGTCGTTACACGCGCTTGAAGAAGGGCGAAGGGCAACTTCCAGATGTGTTGGTCATTGATGGCGGCTTGGGCCAAGTGCGAATTGCCGT
The DNA here is from genome assembly GCA_913043815.1 of uncultured Gammaproteobacteria bacterium. Lineage (GTDB taxonomy): Bacteria > Pseudomonadota > Gammaproteobacteria > Pseudomonadales > Azotimanducaceae > UBA4421. Next base: position 24,346 of record CAJWNY010000027.1, on the reverse strand, counting down.
AAACGTATTAAATGAACTGCAAATTGATGACGTTCAAATCTTAGGTATTGCTAAAGGGCCAGACAGGAAGTCTGGCTTAGAGCGCTTTTTTCTCGGAGAGAAAGAGATCCCTATAGATGGGCGTTCTGATGCAGGACACTTGTTGCAGCACATTAGAGATGAAGCTCACCGATTTGCTATTACTGGCCACCGTGAGCGCCGGGGTAAAGCCAGAAAACAGTCAGAGCTAGAGCATATCCCCGGCGTTGGCCCAAAAAGGCGCAGACAATTATTAATCCATTTTGGTAGCCCTGCTGGCATAAGGGGCGCTAGCGCAGAAGAGTTGGCAAAAGTGCCCAGTATTAGTTCCAGCATGGCCAGCCAAATCTATGGTGCGCTACACTAGTAGCTCGATTCTATTGTTTAAAAAATCATTCAAACTCGGAACTAACCTTTGAATCTACCGAATATTATTACCATTGTCCGAATTCTGCTCATCCCAGTTTTTGTTGTTATTTTTCTGATGGCAAACACGTGGAGTTATTTGGCGGCCGCAACTTTGTTTGCATTAGCTGCTGCGACGGACTGGCTGGACGGTTACCTCGCGCGAAAGCTCAACCAAATCACGCCTTTTGGCGCGTTTATTGACCCCGTTGCAGACAAACTCATTGTTGTTTCTGCTTTGGTGATATTGATCGCGCATCACAACTCTATCTGGCTTACCTTGCCGAGTTTAGTCATTATTGGCAGAGAAATTGTCATCAGTGCATTGCGTGAATGGATGGCAGAAATGAATAGGTCTGTGACCATTGCAGTTAGTTATCTAGGCAAGATTAAGACAACGCTGCAAATGGTCGCCATAACGATTTTGCTTTCCTACCCGCCTATCATAGCCTCGCTTTGGGTCCAAGGTGGATATCTCATGCTTTATTTGGCCGCTGTTATGACCTTGTGGTCCATGACCCAATACCTTCGTGCGGCATGGCCCTCTTTGCGTGACGGACTTAGCCCAAAAAAATAGCCATTATCGGTGAAATGCTTAGTTTAACTTTTGGCTAAAAAGCGCAGGTAAGCCTGGACTACTGTTTCTAGTGTGTCTTAAGGGTTTCGAGGCTCTTAACAAGGAGCGTTGATCGAAGCGGTTGGGTATGTAATATGGAGGCTGGGGTCGGAATCGAACCGGCGTTAACGGAGTTGCAGTCCGCTGCATGACCACTCTGCCACCCAGCCCTTCGGGGCCAGTCAGTTTAGCTATCTCTGCCAGCTATTGCCACTAACTATGAATCTTTCTTTTAGCTCTCAGGCTATTTTAGGGCTAAACGTCAGCCACATATTCTTTTCAAGCAACGGCGGTGACGTTGCTTTGTCCTAAAATTCGTTTACTAAATAAACGCTACTCCTATATTGTTTCCCATCAGTATTTTTCTATTAACTTACGAGGGAGAGACTTTTGTCGGCAATTGAAGAGAGATCAGAGAGTACCGAGGGGTTTTTAGAGCGCTTCGATGACATACCTTTGCATAAGTACTTAGGATTAACGTTGGCTGAGGTGAAGCCTGACTACGGTCGTTTGCGTTTGTTTAAGACTGAAACCACGCCCACAGGTATTGGCGGAAGTGTCAATGGTGGGGTGCTCGCAACTATGGTAGATATGGCGGCTATTGTGGTGATATTCAGTAAATCACTTCCAGGCACAGAGCCTGCTGGTACCGCGGATTTGTCGATCACCTATTTACGTCAAGCCCAGGGTGAATGGGTTGATGCCATTGCAACTATGGTTAAGCGGGGCCGTCAGCTGAGTACCATAGATGTCAGTATTGTGAATGATCGAGGTATCTTGTGTTGCCGTGGCAGAGTCTTGTATGCCATGCATAGCCTCAATTAGCCGAACGGATTTTGTGGCGCTCAATACATAATTTTAGAAGATTTGGTGGGCGCGCTATCTATTAGCCTTGGCTAGGAATTTATCCAAAGTGTTGGCGAAGGCTTGTACGTCTTTTTTGTCTAACGCCGAAGGGCCGCCGCTGATAAGTCCATTATCACGCAGCTCTTCAGCGCGGTTGCGTCTTGCCAAAAAGTCCTTAACATTTTCTTTGGTATACAAGGTGCCTCGTGGGTTTAGGGCGGTACCACCTTTCTCTACAACCTCTGCAGCCAGCGGTATGTCTGCCGTGATGACAAGGTCTCCCGCGGACATTTTTTTCACTATTGCGTCATCTGCTACATCAAACCCTTGGGGCACTTGTATAGCCGAGATCACTTTTGATGGAGGGGTGGCAATATATTGATTGGCAACCAAAACAGTTTTAAGGGAAAGCCTCTCAGCGGCCTTAAACAATACCTGTTTAACCACTTTGGGGCAGGCGTCGGCGTCTACCCAAATAATCATAATTGGGACGCAAAAGTTAAAGGCAAATTTTGCATTAAGTCCAAGTAGCAGTTGTTGTCAAAGCCGGTAACTCTAGAGTTGAATAGGGCGCGAAAAGCAAAATTTTGAAAAAGCGCCAAAGCGGTAAAAACGTTCAAAGTTCCCATCATTTCTGTGACGTACGCTATAATTAAACCTCACTAGCTCAGTAACGCCAAGTCCTAACCTCTCATTAAATGAAAATCAGGGTACAGCGTTCGCACTACTTAGCGTTGTGTTATTTTGCGCTACTCAGGTTTGCTCAGCTTTTAGACAAGGCGCGAGTGCATTAGATATGCAGTAATTAACTTTAGGAATATTCTAAATTTATGAATGAACCCACATTCACGGGATTAGCGAAAGACCTAGTTATTTTCTTTGGCGCGGTGGTTTCTTTTGTATTGGGATTTTTGGCTGTAAGTTATTTTTTGCCACCGACCAGAAATGCAGGCTTATTCACTGCGGGTCTTTTGGCGTATATCTATGCTTTTTCTAGGCTGGTCAGATGGCTGATAAACAAAAGCCGGAGCGCAGATTGAAGAATAGTTGTAAAAGGAATGGTGTAGGAAGTTAGTTGCAGCTACACCTTGCTGGAGCATTGGCGGCCCCCAAGGCTGAGGGCAAGTGCTTCGAGCTGGTCACTTAGCTGTTGCTGTCAGTTGGCTTTTCTGTTCTTTTCGACGGTTTTCTCTTTGCCTGAGAACTGCCAGGTCTGGTTTCCGCTGAATTAGCTTTGCTCTTTGGCGACCGTTTTTTTTCAGGTTTAAAATCATCGCCTTTAGGTCCTTTGCGTCGAGGTTTTGACTCTGAGAGAGGTGGGCGTCCGTCTTTTACTGGGGCGCCCGGCGCTTCGCCCTCTCGGCTAATGCGCAGTTGCTGGCCGCATACCCAAACTTTACGTAGGTCTCCAAAAACGTCTTTAGGCATGCCAGCGGGCAGTTCCACCATACTGAAATTATCGTTAATGGAGATTTGACCGATATTTCTTGCGTCTAGGCCTGCTTCATTGGCAATGGCGCCCACAATGTTACTGGGCTCTACCCCATGCTCTCGTCCTACTTCAATACGAAACAGTTCAAGGTCGATGTTTCGACTCCCGCCAGCCGAGCGCTCAGGCCGGTTGCCTTTCTCGGTTCTCTCTGCTCGAGGGGCCCGTTCACGCTTTCGCCCACGGTTATTCCGCGGTTCTAGTGGCTCTCTGCTATCGTGTCTTGGCTTATTTGGTTGCTTCTTTTCCGGCGCCATAAGTAGTGTTTGATTGCCTTGTGCTATGTTAGCCATTGCTGCGGCGATATCTGTGGCTGAGGCTTCGGTTTCGCTTTGGTACTCTTCGATGATGCCTCGCATAAAAGACAAATGACCTTTCGCTATGGTGTCCGTTATCTTCTGTTTGAAATCTGCAATACGCTTTTTATTGACAGTTTCTGTGCTAGGTAGCTCTAGCTCGGTAATCTTTTGCCGGGTAGCGCGTTCAATAGCGCCAAGCATTCTTCGCTCACGAGGGGCAACAAACAAGATGGCATCGCCTTTTCTTCCCGCTCTACCGGTACGTCCAATACGGTGGATGTATGCTTCGGTGTCGTAGGGGATGTCGTAGTTGATGACGTGACTGATACGGTCTACGTCTAAGCCTCGTGCTGCGACATCCGTTGCAACTAAGATGTCTAAGCTGCCAGATTTCAGTCGTGCGACCATTTGCTCGCGTGATTTTTGCGCCATGTCGCCATTCATAGCCGCCGCTGCATGGCCTCTGGCCTCTAATTGTTCTGCAAGTTCTGACGTGGCTAGCTTGGTGCGAACGAAGATCAAAATGCCGTCAAAGTCCTCCACTTCTAAAAGGCGGGTGAGGGCCTCTATTTTGCGCAACCCACTGACCAACCAATAACGCTGACGTATGGTTTCTGCTGTGGCGGTTTTTGCTTTGATAGAAACTTCTTGAGGGTCATTGAGGTGACGCCGAGCAATACGTTGAATCTCTTTAGGCATTGTCGCTGAGAAGAGAGCCATTTGGCGCTTTGGTGGTGTTTGTTCGAGTATCCATTCCACTTCATCAACAAAGCCCATACGCAGCATTTCGTCAGCTTCGTCTAAGACCATGGCTTGTAGACCATCTAACTTCAAGGTGCCTTTGCGCATGTGGTCCATTACGCGGCCTGGGGTACCCACGACGACGTGTACGCCTCGTTTTAGCTGGCGAATTTGGCCTGAGTAGTCTTGACCACCATAAATAGCCAGCACGTTAAATCCGGGAATGTGCTTTGCGTAACGTTTAAACGCTTCAGCAACTTGTACTGCGAGTTCTCGGGTAGGCGCAAGAGCCATTACTTGTACGCTTTTATTGTTGAGGTCTAATCGAGAAAGTAGAGGCAATGCAAAGGCCGCTGTTTTGCCGGTACCAGTCGGCGCGTGGCCTAAGATATCTAACCCCTGCATCAAATGTGGGATGGCTTGCGCTTGAATTGGGGAGGGTGTTTCGTAACCTACTTCGTCCAATCCCTGCAGTAATTCTTTACTAAGATTGAGGTCTCTAAACGTGACCAAAGGAGCGTTGGAATCCGACATGAATTGTCCTGAAAGGGATTGGGATGGGCTGGCTTGCGCCCGAAATGCGCGCATCATACATGAACTGACGCTGTGGTAGGCTTTTTTTCGTTATTTTGAGGGTGGTTTCGGCGGGGGGCACAATCGCGGGGTCATGAAAGGAAAATACACTTAGTGCTTTATTGAATGCTTTAAATCTAGCTGCAGGGCAGTTGCCTAACAGTCCGAACTAAATTAAATGTCGCTTTTAGGGTCAAAGGTGCGCGCCACCGGAGATCCAGCTAAAAATCCGCCTATGGCATCCATTAAGCCTGTTTCCATCCTCCAGTCCATATATTCAACTTGATGCTGCGCGCTTGCCCACTGTTCTACAAGAAATACGGTGCTGGTGTTGTGTTCGAGGTAGGTCTCTACTTTTTCGCAGCCTGAGTATTCTCTGGTGGCGACCAAAGCTTCTTTCATAACTGCCATAAATTCGTCTAAGGTTCCTGCTTTGGCCGGTAATTCTAAGGTGACTAGTACACTCATAATTGTCTCTTTCTACTAATGGTTAAGATGCTTAATACTAGCGAAGGGCTGTTCGAAAAAAAAGAAATAGGATCTATTTAGCTTGGGGTTTGAACCGGCAAAATCTTTATTTGTATTTTGATCAGGTTAGCCGCCTAGAGCGTCAGGTTCTTTTGAGATTGTCTCTCTGCCAGTCTTATGCGTGTATTTTTATCTGTCTGGATTGGTATTGGAGCGTTCCGGAATGTCTTCAGTTTGTAACTAAATGGCGGGCTAGCTAGCTGGGTTGGTCCATATTTTAAGCAGGTCATGAGATTTCAGCTAAAGCAATTGCTAGTTCATCCGAAACCAGAATAATAAAAATTATATTAAAAACAATAGTTTAGGGGATCAATATGAATTTTCCTGAGACATTGTTTAATTCCATTTGTCGATGCGCTTCGGCGCCTTCTTTCAATTGATAGATTGTATCTATGGATGGATCAAAGTCTTGCGTGCAGAATTTTTGCCAGACCTCTGCGAACTCTTCATATCTGTAAGGGTCAGAGCCCAAGATTTGGATGCCCATATGAAACAGGAAGCCAAGGGACGGAATTGTTGCTTTATCTCCAGAGGTGTTACCACAATTGACCAACCGGCCTCGGGGTGCCAAGGCGAACATTGAAGCCTCCCAAAGTGCGGCGCCAACGTGATCAAACACCATATCAACTCCGCGGCCACTAGTTTGTTCTTTGCTCCATTGGGCTATGTCGGTGGTGCGATTGATCACTGCGGCCGTCGCGCCAGCTTGCACTGCGCGCTGGCATTTCTCGTCACTACTTGCCGTCGCATACACTTTAGCGCCTGCCGCACGGGCCAGTTGAATAGCAGCTAAAGAAACGCCGCTGGCGCCAGCATGGACAAGTAACGTTTCTCCTGCGCACAAACTGCCAACATCGAATAAGGCGTGGTGTGCAGTCATCCAGGCGGTAGGAAAGGCTGCTGCATGGGCAAAAGACATGTTTTTAGGAATGAGGTGAATATGGCTGGCCGGTACTGTGCAGAGTTCGGCGTAGCCCCCGGCAACTGTAGCTCCGATGACATCTAGATTGCCGTACAGGTCGCCATTGCCATGGAGGTTTGAAGAAAGTGGAACTTTCGACATGGATGGGTCTACAACAACTTTGTCGCCTATTGCTATGTCCAATCCCCTAGCCCGTGCTAGGCGCAAGGCGTCAACGCCGAGCGCAACTATTTCGCCGGCTAAGTCCATGCCGGGAATATTGGGTAAAGAAAAGTTTGGCAGTGTGAACCAGCCGTTACGCTGAGCTACGTCTACTCGATTTACGCCGGTTGCTCGCACTCGGATGAGAGCGTCGCCCTTGCCGAAACTAGGGTCTGGCACGTCGGTAAAGGTCAGTACATTGGGGCTACCGTGTTCTGAGTAAGTAAGGGTTTTCACTGTTTTTAGGTCTTTTGTTTGGCTAATGAGTGTGAAGGAAGGATAACGAGCAATTGCCAATGAATAAACGTTTGGTTCAGCCTGAAGTGAAACAATATCTTTTATGGTGGCGTTGTTTAGGCTTGATCGATACCTAAAATAATCAGAAACTTATTATTTATACCTAAAACAATAAATAAATATTGGCATGCGATTTATAAGTTGCCATGAGTCATTTGACTAGACTTTGGTGCTTCGTTTGGTCGCTAAAGGGGAGTAAGAGGCTTCGTCTCGCCTCTTTGATTGACATTTTGGAGTTGCTGCCGCTTTGCTCAAAGCGCCTTTGATCAAAGACAACGTCAGGACTGAAGCAAAGTGAGAACTCATTGCCAAATCGTTGCGGTTTTTGTCAAAGTAACATGTACTTCGAAACACCAAAATGGCATTGTGCCACTGTAATTTTGCTTTCTGTCTTCCCTGTCGGCGAAGTTCATTTTCGTATTCTTGCGTAATTTTTATAGCGACTGCGGATTTTTTGAGACTTCGTTCAAGACGGCTAAAGCTTAAGGCAGCGTTAAGTTAACTTGTTACTTTGAGGACTAAATGGCAGATCAAATTGAATTTATAGATGGCTTTTTCGCTAAGGCGCCGCGAGCCAACGCGCCTGATTTTGTGAAGGCTAACATCAGCATTAAGCGCGAGGAAATGATTCGCTGGTTGTCTGCGAAAGACGATGAATGGGTTAACATAGATGTGAAAGAAGCGCGTTCGGGTAAGTGGTACGCCTCGGTAGACAATTGGAAGCCAAACTCAGCTGCCGCGGGAAACCCGCAAAATGCAGGTCCTAACCCTTCAGGAGATAGCGCCTTCAGCGATGGTTCGCCCATGCCACCGCCGCCGCCGATCACAAACTTTGACGACATGGATGACGATATTCCGTTCTAGTTGCCTATTTAGGCGCGGTTATCCTACGCTAGCTGCATGTATATGATCGTCATTCAAGTGCTTGGCGCCGTTTAAATTAGTCCGCCGCTCATCCTATTCCTAGGCCGCTACCGCTTTCCCTAGACATCAAACCCTTTTTGTCATGGGCCTATGTTTGCAGCTCAACTGGTTATGCGTCCCCAAAAGACCAAAAAAGAAAGCTATAAAAAGCTGCCCTTATAACCCCAAAACTAATTTCGCCATGATATTACGCTGCACTTCGTTGCTGCCGCCAGCAATGGAGGATGACCGTAAATTAAAGTACTGAGAAAACGTCGCCAGCCCTGATTCTGGACCTATAGCCGTGTGATTATTGCCAACTGTGCGGGCCTCAGGTTGGTGTACCGTTGCATAGTAGCCAAGGGCTTCGGTAGCTAGTTCGGTAATGTATTGTCCTAGGTCTGCGCCCAGTGTTTTCATAATAGAAGATTCAGGCCCCGGATTTTGTCCCTTAGACAAAGCCGCCATTATGCGAAATTCTGTGAATTGAATAGCTTCAAGCTTCACTTCTACTTCATCTAATTTGTATGCGAAATCACCCTCTGCAGAGAGATTTGAGCCCTGCCAAGGAATTTCACGCGCTAAGCTGCGCAATCTCCTGAGGGCAATTTTACGGCTGGCGGTGCCGCCACTGCCGCGTTCAAATTCTAAAAGATACTTAGCCACCGTCCAGCCTTTATGCTCCTTGCCAACGATATTTGATTTAGCCACCCGGACATTTTCAAAGAACACCTGGTTGACTTCATGTGTGCCAGAGGCAAAAACAATCGGTTCTACTTTGATGCCCGGACTGTCCATGTCCAAGAGCAGAAAGGTAATGCCATCTTGTGGCTTGTCGCTGTCATCGCTTCGCACTAATAAAAACATGCGGTTCGCGTAGTGGGCATGGGAGGTCCATATTTTACTGCCATTAAGAATATAGTCATCGCCGTCGCTGGTTGCCTTGAGCTTAAGGCTGGCAAGGTCTGACCCCGAGCCTGGCTCAGAGTAGCCTTGGCAGTAGTAGTCTTCGCCAGACAGGATTCTCGGCAGTAGTTCTTTTTTCTGGGCTTCGCTGCCACAGCCTATAAGCATAGGCCCGCACATACCCAAACTCATAGGGGCCAAATCAGGTGCGTCAGCCTCAGCGGTCTCTATGGACCAAATGTATCGTTGCATTAAATCCCAGCCTGTGCCGCCATATTCTTTAGGCCAAGCTGGCGCTACCCAGCCTTTTCTATGGAGAATTTTATGCCAGGCGATGTTGTGTTCGTAGTCAAGAAAAAGGCCCGGACACATACGCTGGGCTGTGCGCAGGTCATCAGTTAAAGATTCGTCCAAAAACGTGCGCACTTCGTCTCGAAACTTTTCGTGCTCTGGGCTGAAGCTGATATTCATTAGTCATTTCCTAAAATGTTTTGCTACATCGGCTGATTTAGCTACTAACCGGTTTATAAACCGCGTTATAAATTTAGTTCGGTTTTTACTCGGGGCACTACTTCGGTGAATAAGCGCTCTAAACTGTTAGACATATCATCTGCACGCATGCCTGGTGGCACGGCCATAGAAACAATGTCGGTAATGCTGAAGTCTATGATGAATTTTTTCAATTCTGCCACACAATGTTCCACGTCGCCCACTATCCATGTTTGGGGCACCTGTTCGCCTTTTTCGCCAAAGCCTTCGCCACTTTCTTTATAGAATTTTCGGTAGAGTTCCATGCGGTATCGTTCAGACTGACGCACCGGGAGCCAATCTTTGCTTTGGTCGTCGGTCACAAAAATGCTGCGGATAATGCCCACTCTATAGTCACTGGGATTTCGTTGGCTGCTTTTTAACGCAACCACCCAAGGGTCAAATGAGCGTTTCTTCAGACCTTGGGGTAAGAAGTTTGTGTTGTAGTGGGCGGCTCTTGCCGCGCCGGCTTCGGACATTGCTGCCAGCCATAGAGGAGGGCCGCCTTCCTGCACGTATCCAGGGGCGATTTTTACGTCTTCAAACTGATAGCGCTTACCTTGGTAACTAAAGCGCTCACCGCTGAAGCAATGTTGCAGCACTTCGATGCCCTCGTTCATCAATGATAGTCTGCGTGCTACGGGGAAGCCAAAGCCTTTGAACTCATGCGGGGCATAGCCCATACCCAGGCCTACCTCAACTCGGCCACCGGACAGGTTGTCTAGAACGGCAAGGTCTTCGGCTAGGCGAATAGGGTGGTTAAATGGCATGAGGCAAATATTGGTGCCGAAGCACACATTCTTGGTCACCGCTGACATTGCCCCAGCTACTGGAATCCAGCTGGGCAAGTAGCCGTCTTCAATAAAATGGTGCTCGGTGAACCAAACGAGGTCGGCTCCTATTTGGTCAAGCCATTGCACTTGAGACATGATTTCTTGGTAAAGGTATTGATGGCTGACGCCGGAGTCAGGCGGATTACGAAAGTCGTAACAGACGCCAATGCGCAATTTTTTGCGCTGATTTTTGTTTGTAGCTAAATCTGTATTCGGCATAAGTCCTCCCCAAGACTAAATTTCCCCCTATCCCAAGACTATAAGACTTGCGGCGTTTCGTGAAGCGTCTCCAGCGCGCTCTTAATCGCGTTATAGCATTGCAATCAATAGCGCTGCAGTAGCGTTTGCAGAGGTCCATTAATCACTTGGTTGATGGCCGACTGGTGGTGCGGATATAGATTTTGATTGGCAACAAATTCGGTGCCAGCGTAGGGGTCTTTAATCCCGCTGCTGATCCCCGCAAGGGTATCTATCACCGCAACACCACATAGCGGCACGTAGAAGTCTGAATAGCCGCCTTCATGGTTGGCGACGACTTTGCCGCCACACAGCTCATCCGCTGCTTGCATAATTTTCTGGGTCATAGTGCGAAAGTGGTTGGCCACCAACAGCATGTGGCTTAGAGGGTCGAAATAACAGGCGTCATAACCGCAGGCGATAACAATGAGATCGGGTTTAAATGCATGTAGGGCAGGCAACACCACATCGTCTAGTGCTGCTAGGTACGCGCCGCCGCCGCTGCCTGCGGGCAGCGGAATATTAATGTTATGTCCGTGGCCTGCATTTTCGCCTTGTTCGCCAATGGTGCCCAAATTCACCGGGTAGAGCATTTCTTGGTGAATGGACAGGGTTAGCACATCCGCGGAATCATAAAAAGCTTGTTGGGTGCCGTTACCGTGATGCACGTCCCAATCGATCACCGCCACGCGCTGAACCAACTTATCTGCCTGGGCCTGCATAATCGCCAGTCCAATGTTGTTAAAAATACAGAAGCCGCGACCTTTATCTCGTTCCGCATGATGGCCGGGAGGGCGGGTCAGGGCGTATGCGTTGTCGATCTCGCCGTTACATACGGCAGCCACCGCGGCGCAAGTACCGCCCACGGCTAATTTCGCAATCTCGGCGGAGCCGGAGCCGATCAGAGCAGATTCGCCAGCATCGCCGCCACTACCGTCGCTGAGTTGCTGCACTAGGCCAATATATTCTGGCGTGTGAAAGCGCTCTAGCGTCTCATTGCTGGCTATTTCATGTTCCAGTGATTTTAACTGTGGTGTTACTCCATAAGCGTCCAACAAGTTTTTTAGCTTTCTTTTGGTCTCGGCATTTTCTAAATGTATGCCTGGCTGAAAAGCGCCCTTAGAGGGGTGTACGCCAATGGCTGAACCGTTGTCGTGCCACATGTAGCGCTCATTCCAAATAAATCCTGTTGTCATAACTTGCTGTCCTTAAGTGTCCGCGTGTAGACGCAGCTGTGGTTGACTACTCGCGTTCGCCGCTAAACTCTGCTTTTGTTTTTGCTAAAAATGCTTTGGCACCTGCTTGCATGTTTTTTGGAATGAGCACTGCTTGGTGCGTCATTTCTAGATCCAACTGATCACTAAAGGTATTGTGAACAGCCGCATCAATTGTTTGTCTGGTGCGCGTTACTGCATTGGGAGAAGAGCGTTTTAGTACTGCCGCAATTTCAGCTACTCGCGAGTCAAGTTCGCTGTCGTCAACTGCATCCCAAATCATGCCCCACTGCAAAGCTTGTTCTGCGCTGATTCTGTCACCGAGGAGGGTAATACCCAGGGCCCTAGCCCTGCCAACACGTAAAGGAATGCTCCAAGTAGCGCCCATATCAGGAACGATACCAAGGTTGGGTCCGAAGGTGGCAACAAAAAACGCTGAGTGCGCGGCAACAGTAATGTCGCAAGCTAAGGCCAAGCCGAACCCGCCGCCTGCCGCTGGTCCGTTGATCCGAGCGATAGTTGGCACGGGGCAATCCATCAGCGCGCGCATTGCGGCAGTGAAGTCGTCAGTTTGTTTGCTTACGTCCGTGACCTTTTTTTTCGGCTCCGCGGCTTGGACTAAATCTGCGCCAGCACAAAAACCTCTGCCGGTGCCGGTGAGTACAACAACTCTTATATCTTCGGTGCTCTGGACTGCCTCCAGTGCTTGCGAAATTCCACGCATCAACTCGTTGGTCATCGCATTCATGGTCTCTGGCCGGTTAAGGGTGATGGTTGCCACGCCGTCTTCTTGATTTAGTAGTACTGTATTTGTATTAATCATATTTTGCTCTCTTCGATCAATTTGGCTCTTTAGCCTTTAGTTGTTTTTAGTTTTAAGCTAAATAGTAGTCGCTAGTGAGCCTGCAATGGTGACCAATACGCTGCCCCACAAAATGTCTAACTGCCAGGCAAAGCGGTTGATCGTTTTACTCACACTAGAGATAGATACCAAGATTGTTATGGATAAGTACCAAAGGGCATCTATCGCGCCGGCCAGCGAAGCCATAGTCCATTGCAATACGAGGCTTTGTCCTGAATGTAAAAACTGGCTGAATACAGCCAAAAAGAATAGTGCGATTTTTGGGTTTAGAAATACAATGAGAAAACCTTTGCTGGCGTGGGACCAAGTGCTGCTAGTTTCCACTGGCGGTTTGTCCTGTATTTGAGATTTTAAGTCAGGGTCTAATCCATAGTCTGACTTAACGCTTTGGTTTGCATGTCGACGGCTTTCCCAGCCGCTCACAATCATTTTGCCCCCCAAGCATAGCAGTAGCAGACAGCCGCCAACCTGCAGTAATTGAAACGCGCGCTCTGAGGCAAATAGAATCGAGCTTATGCCCGTGCTAATCAGCAAAGCGTAAAAGCCCACCCCAATGCCATGGGCCAGACTCTGAATAACGCCTGGTAGACGACCATATTTGGTCGCAGTGTTAAGGACCAAAGCGAGGCTTGCTCCTGGTGTGGCGGCCCCTGCGAGAAGTGTGATTGCCAGCATTGCCCATTGGGTTGTCGTCACCGCGCAATCCGTCCTGTCTGCATACTAGCTAGTCTTCCCAACCCACCATTTTGCGCTGATTCGCATTGAGTGTTGGTACTGGCGGCAGCTTGTATTTGTTTTTCTCAGCAGATTCGACGTCGGGAAATTCATCGGCGTTAATGAATCGGTCGCTCCAATTGGTGGTGGAGGTAAGGGTATTAACTGCTTTCTTTCGCATCTCAATAACGTCTGCATTAGATTTTACCTTAGGCATCATGCAAATGAGACTTGCCGCTCGAAATAATTGTTGGTCATTGCTGGGCTGCTCTAAACCGGGGCTGCTGCAATGAATGGTTCTAGAATCCCAAAGCATCATATCGCCTGCTTCCATGTGGCAAATGATTGGCTGGGTGTCTGCCAATTGAGGGTCATCCTTAGGGAATCTAAAGTGGTCAATTTTGGGGTGGATGCGGCTTAGTCGTTCAGCATAATCGGTAGGTATTTGCGCAAATCGTTTGTGACTGCCCGGGATCATGACGTTGCCGCCTGTTGCTGGTGAAGAAGACAAAAGGTTCACTAACCCCTGCACACAATGCTTACCCGGGCGTCCAATAGGGTGCTGGTCAATATGCATCCAGCTAGGGCCTTTATTAGTGCGCCAATTTTCGTTGTAAGTCCAAGGCCGCCACAACGCCATGCCATCAAAACTAACCAGTAATTCGTCGTCATCCCATACGGCAGCAAAAGCTTCTTTAACTGCGGGGATGTCTCTGATGTACCACTGCGCTGCGCTGTGGCCTATGCCGTGACCGGGCAAGATCCCGCCGTGTACAGCCGTAGGCCAACGATCATTTCCCCATGTATCCCTATTGTTTCTGTCAATACCAGTCTCTAAGCCTTCCAAGTAGTCCCACATTAGACCTAGGGCGGTGGTGGTTTGTTCGCCAGTTAATGCGTTTGCTATGACCACGTAGCCGTGTTCTTCAAGGTAGCTTACGCTCTCAAGATCGGCTGTTTCAAAGCGCGGTACATACTCGTAGCAAATGTTTATATTTGCTGACATAACATCCCTCCAAGGGTTTTCCTAACCTGAAACTTACCTCATTGAGTGGAGTCGTTAAAGCCGAATTTGTGGTCAGAAGAGGGTTGACTGTGGCCGAAGGGCCACAGTCTAGACTTCGGTAATAAATTGTTATTCGTGGTGATTTTTTATCTATTACGTGTCTTTAATAGCTTTTTTGTTTCGGAATAGGAACAAAGGCAGCATGAATAAAGGCCAAAGTTTCTCGTAGTGAGTAGGCATTAGGCGTTGAGATAGGTCGATTAATTTAGCGTCCAGTCCGACAAAAATTCGTGCCTTCTTTTTCTTCACGCCTTGCAAAATAATTTCTGCCGCGCGACTTGGGTGCATGCCGTGTTTTTTGAAAGCGTCGCCCATTTCTTCTCGTGTTTTGGGACCTAATCCCAATGAAATGCCCGGGCCTTTCTCGTTGTCCTCGTTGAACTTGGCCGTAGATAGAATGTTGGTGCCAATGTGGCCGGGGTGTACGCAATGGACTTGGACTGATGAGTCCTTTAATTCTTTCGCTAGACTCTCGGTAAAGCCTCGCACAGCAAATTTTGTAGCGTGATAAACGCTTTGTTTAGCCACTGCCACCATACCAAAAATAGATGAGGTGTTTACTATGGCCGCTTCAGGTCGGTCTTTGAGGTAGGGCATAAAAGCTCTGGTCATGTTTACTACGCCGTGGAGGTTAATGTCCATGACCGAATCCCATTGTTCCTCAGCAAGGTTCTCAAAGCTTGAGTCATAGGTTACTCCCGCGTTGTTGAAAACCAGATCAACCTTGCCATGGTGCGCTATGACTTTTTCTGGCAGTGCTTTAATCGCGTCTTTATCAGCCACGTCTAATATATGACTGGAAACAGATACGTTGTAGCGGTGGACGAGGGTCTCAGTCTCTGCAAGGGAGTCTTTGTTAACGTCACAGATCACTACATCGCCGCCGGCTTTAGCGATGAGAATCGCTAAGTAGCGACCCATACCAGAGCCTGCTCCTGTAATGACGGCTACTTTTTGTGCGAAATTTTGCATTTAGTCCTCTCCTTTATGTGCAATCTATTTGTTGGCGGTAGCGCCTGAAATTGCGCGGTTTTGGTTTGGCTGCGATCGCCCTTAGGCGACAAAAATGCCGCTAGAGATCATCACAGTAACCCTATGGATTAGCGCCTATTGTGAGTGTGCGTTGTTCAGAAAGCACCCATTCAGAAAGTGAGCCGTCGTACACGCTAACCTTGTCCTGGCCGAGTAATTTACACGCAAACGCATCTAGCGTAGCTGCAATGCCGCCGCCGCAATAAACGATAACGTTTTCTGCACGCAACATACCTTGGCTTTCGAGGGTCGCAAAAAGCGTTTTAGGTTCTAGAAAAAATTCGTTGTCCAGCACGTCGGAAAAAGGCAGGGAGAGGCTGCCTGGAATATGGCCGCGGCGTTTGTAGAAAAAGTCGCCTGTGCCCTCATACATGGGCTTGGTTAGAGCATTGATGGTACAGGTGCTTTGTGCAAGGCCCGCCTCTACACCCTGAGTATTGGTAAATACTTCGGTCTTAGCCATGCCAGTGAATTCTTTCGGGGCGTATTCGTGTCGCCCAGATCCGCATGGCAAGCCTGCATTTTTCCAAGCGCGAATATTGCCGTTCAAGACTTTGATGTTGGTATGACCGGCATAATGTAAGCACCACCAAGCGCGAGTTGCCCACATAAGATGACCCGAGGAATATAAAATCACTTCGTCATCTTGGCTAATACCGCTGTTGCCAATCGCCTTGATCAGAAGATCTAGTGGCGGCAGGGTGTGGTTTAGTGCTGAATTTGTATCTGACCAGTCTGTAATGAGATCTATAAATCCGGCGCTTTGGATGTGCTCGTTTAGATAGGCTTCTATCCCAGACTCCGCTCTATGAGCGCCGTCTACTTGATGCAATAAAACGCTGGTATCGAATACTTTGACGTTGTCATTACCAATTATTTTATGCAGCTCTGCAGAGCTAATTAGATACTCAGGATGGGTATAATTCATTTTTTGCCTTAAAACGTGCCTGCGAAGATTTGCGCATAACTGTGCTTATAGTTAGAAGCTTACCAAGGACTGGGCGATTTTCTAGTTTGAATTTATTGGGTAGAAAAAGGTAGTTAAATTTGTTCTAGTGTTTATGTGCCGCACGAGTATCACTGCGGCCGACACGCGTAATTTAGGGTTGCATGTTTAGGTTAGGAGAAGGGATTTGACAAAGCCAGTTTGTTTAGTAATAGGTGCGGGCGCCGGAATTGGTGGCAACGTAGCAAAACGATTTGCAAAAGAGGGTTATCACACTGTGCTTTGTCGGCGTAGCGATGAAGATGGTCTTAACAAAATGGTGGCTGAAATTGGGGCTGACGGTGGCTCTGCTAGTGGTTATTTGCTGAACGCTGTAGAGCCGAATGGATTAGAAGAGCGCATTGCCGATGTGGAAACTAATATTGGCCCCATTGATGCAGTTGTGTTTAATCTTGGCGCTCAAATTGGCGACCGATCTTTAGTCAACACAAGTTATAAGGCTTTTGAGATAGGCTGGCGTATGGCGACTTTTGCCTTGTTTAGAATGGCGTCCGCAGTTACGCCGTTGATGGAAGAAAGAGGGCGCGGCACCATTCTTGTGACTTCTGCGACTTCTGCCGTGCGCGGCAACGCAGGGCAGCATTCCCACGCGGCAGCAATGGGAGGCCGACGAATGTTATGCCAATCCCTCAATGCCGAGTTTGCCCCAAAAGGCATCCATGTGGCGCATATCGTCATTGACGGAGCGGTAGATGCCCCTGATACGCTTGGTAAGATGCTTGGAGCAGAAAAGTTTCAGGAACTTCGAGAAACAAGGGGAATGGAGCATGATGGGCTGATGTTGCCTGAGCGGATTGCAGATTCTTACTATCATATTCATCAACAGCATCGGTCCGTGTGGACACATGAAATGGATTTGCGGTCATTCTCTGATCAGGCTTGGTGGAATCATTAAATCCTGCCTTTAGCAGAATATGTTGGTGTTGTGCTTCTAGTCTTTTGCCTGCATCTCTGACGTAGATGAACAGCGCGTGACCGAAATTCTAGTAAAATAAATTTCTGATGGAGCGACCTAGCGCGGTTTGTTTGGGGCGGGCTTATGATCGTTGCTTAGGTCGTTACCGGCTTTTTTAAGGGGTGGTCCGCTTTCTCTTGGCGATCATGGCTACAACTATTTAGTTATAGCGATTTATATATCGCGACGCACAGCCGCAGACGTGTTAGCTTAGTCGTGTTACGGTTTATCAATTTTACAGTTCTTTTGCATCTTTTCTTGATTCGCTTTTCTTGTTCCGCTTTTCTGTTGAAGTTCCTTGGGAGGCCAATGAGTCGACCATAAGGCGGTTGTAGTACGACCTCCCAACTCCAGAAGCTGCTTTCGCAACTCCCTGAACAGTATTTTGTTCAAACAATGCAGTAACTGATTTCTCTTTATGTCTTTTGGGTTCTCTTTCGTACGCCCCCGCGGCGCGCATTGCATTTTGACTTTGTGGGTCATTCCGCGTGCTGAGGCCAAAGGGTTGCCTTGCTCGATATGTTAAGTGTTGAGATTTACTAACTTGGATGTTTATGACCATCAAAAAAGCCGAGTCTCTAATATTGCCGCCGACTATCTTGTCTTTTGTAAAAGACCTACCCAATTTATGCTCGCTAGGAGGTCTGGCCTGCACGTTGGTAGCGATATACTTCAGTATCTTGGGTGAATTTTCTTTAGCGATGATTGGCATGATTTGGGCCGTTGCCTTCGATTGGGCAGACGGATTGATTGCTCGGAGATTAAAAGGCCGCTCTGGCAGTGACCGAGTTTTTGGCGGACAACTCGATTTGGTGATAGATATTGTTAGTTACGGGGTGGCGCCTGCTGTTTTGCTTCTAAGCTACAGCGATTTTAATCCCGTGTTTCTTCCTGGCGCTTTTCTCATGCTAGCTGCTAGCGCAATACGCTTAAGCTTCTTTAGCACTTTCGGGCTTTCTGATAATGCGCAATACACTGGTTTGGCCCTAGATAATAACAATGTATTTATAGTTTTCTTATTCCTTTTTGAAGGTTTCTTCAGCCAGGCACAATTTTCGATAGTGTTATACGGTTTTGGAGTTTTGCTTGCGAGTCTGAATGTCGCGCAAATAAAGACACCAAAATTGTCCAGCAATCCGCGCAATGTCGTCGTTCTTAGCTTTTATACGCTCGTTGTAACTGCTTTTTATGCGTGGAGCGTTAGCGAACAAATAATAAATAGTCCGACCTAATGATCGCGACCAAACTAGTCCAGGAGTTAACGAACCCAATGATTGTCTACACAGTAGGAACTTTTGATCTGCTACATGTTGGGCACTTAGCGCTACTGGAATTTTGTAGCACTCTGGGTGATGTGGTGGCGGTGGGGGTAGCTTCAGATCGAGTGGTGAACTCGTATAAGCCTAATGTTCCGGTTATTCCTCTGGATCAACGACAAGAAATGCTCAAAGCACTGCGATGTGTTGACATTGTGCGGCCATATCACGAACTTGAATATGTTTCTGGCTGCAAAGAGCTGAATGTAGACATTTTTGTTATTGGCGAAGACTGGGGCAGTAAGCCGCATAATGTTGCGGTGGAATCTTATTTGGCAGTTCATGGCAAGCAGGTCATTCAAGTTCAGTACAATCCGCGTACGTCGTCGAGTCAAATTAAGGTCAATACAATTGCTCAGTCGCGCAAACCTGCGCGCTTTGCGCAAGCCTCGCAAAATTATGCTCCAAGCCCATCGGAAGAGTTGAAAGCGGGTTTAGAGTATTAAGTGATAGACGTGAAGCGATACCCAATGCCGCGGACGGTCTGCAGTGCGGCATCTAACCCATAAGGCTTTAAGACTTTACGTAGTCTCAACATGTGCACGTCTACAGTCCGTTCTTCAACATAAACCTGACGACCCCATACTCGGTCTAATAGCTGGCTGCGCCCAAAAGCGCGGTCTGGGTTACGCATGAGTACTTCAAGTAGTTTGTACTCAGTGGGACTCATTTGAATTTCATTACCATTAACTGTTATTCGATAGCTGTTAAGGTCCAAGCAGATACCGCTAGCTTCGATAAGGTTATTTTGCGGCCCGCCACTTCTGCGCAGCAGTGCTTTGACCCTAGCCAATAATTCGCGAGGCGAAAACGGTTTCGTAATGTAGTCGTCAATGCCGCCTGCAAAACTCTGCAATTTGTCTACCTCTTCGCCTCGAGCGGTAAGCATCACTATGGGCAGCTCCACGGTAAGTTCATCTCTGCGCAGTCGTTTAGCTAGTTCAATGCCATCAATGCCCGGCAGCATCCAGTCCACCAAGACTAAATCAGGAAGTCGGTTATCAATTTTTTCTATTGCTATCTCTGCAGTTTCTGCTTCTACAACCTCGTATCCGTCGCGCAAAAGAGTAAATACGAGCAATTCTCTGATCTCTTTTTCATCTTCTACGATTAGTATTGAAGTAGGCATTTTTATTTCCTAAGCATTGGTCTTCCGTCAGTTTTATCAGGCGCAAATATTTTTGCGCTCAAACTGCAGGAAGGATTAGATACTCTATTTGTGACATTACCGTTAAATGACTCTTCGCAACTAATTGGAATGATTGCCGAAATAACACAACGCGCCTTTGTACCTTTTACTTCCTAGAGAGGTAACTGTCTGCTGAGAAAATTAGCGAGTTGCGCTCTGGCAAATTCTATTTTGGATCACACAGTAGTGTTGACGAGCATTGAGCCAATCGGCTGCAAAGAACCGACACACTGACCGGCTTTTATTGAACATTGACGGGGGCTCTTCGTTAAAGGCCCAAAACGCCTTTGGCAATTACACCTCGTTGAATTTCATTAGAGCCACCATAAATAGAGGCTGCTCTCCCGAAGTTCATATCTGAGACCGCGCTTTCAGCATATTTTGGGCCAATTGGGGGCTCGTTGATTTCGCCTTTGATTAAAGCGACATCAAAGGGTAGGGCATAGTAGGCCACAGCTTCTACCGTGAGTTCTTGCAACGCCTGTTGAATCTCGCTGCCGATAATTTTTAGCATAGATGCTGAATCTCCAGGCGCGCCAGTTGCTTCCATGTTGGCAATAACCCTGGCTTCCACTGCTTCTAGCGAACTCAGTCTGACCTCAATTTCATTGAGCGCGCCAATGAATGCGTGAGAGTCAGCTAATTTTTTGCCATTGTTGTCGTGTTCTAACGCAGCAACTTCTTTGATGGCTTGGACTTTGCGCTGGGATGCAGCTACGCCAGCAATGCCGGTTCTTTCGTGGCCGAGTAGGAATTTCGCATAGGTCCACCCAGAGTTTTCTTCGCCAACTCTATTGCTCACGGGCACTCTAACATCGGTGAAGTAGACCTCATTCAAGTGGTGCATGCCATCAATAGAGACGATAGGTCTTACCTCAAGTCCCGGTGTACGCATGTTGATGAGTAGAAAGCTAATACCTTGTTGGGGTTTGCCCTCGGTTTGAGTCCGCACTAAGGCAAAAATCCAATCCGCTTTGTGTGCATTGGTAGTCCAGATCTTTTGCCCATTAACAATGTAGTCATCGCCATCTCGAACAGCTGAAGTTTTTAATGAAGCAAGATCTGAACCGCTGCCGGGCTCTGAATACCCCTGGCACCACCAGGTGCTTCCATCCAAAATGCTGGGTAGATGTTGGTCTTTTTGTGCTTGGGTGCCGTAGGTATAAATTACTGGGCCGACCATGCCTATACCAAAAGGCATCACCATCGGTGCGCCTGCAAAAGCAGTTGCTTGGGAAAAAATATGTTTTTGTCGCAATGACCAATCGCAACCACCATGCTCGGAGGGCCAGTCAGGGGCGATCCAGCCTTTATCGAAAATTGCTTTGTGCCATCGGGTGCCTTCTTCACGGCCAATACCAAATCCTAAAGATGCAGATTTAACTAGGTCGGGTGTCAGGTTCTCGGCTAAGAAGTCATTAACTTCTTGCTCAAACGCTTCAGTATTAGCCGGTGCGGGCACAGCTTGCTCCTATGGGGATTTGTATGAAATTCGATCCTTGCTTAATTTAGGAAATTTGGCGATGAATTGCCAGCGCGGATTAACGTTCTCGCATTATCGAGCGTTTTGGCTAAGTGATTTTTAAGAAGAAAATGTCAGTTTCAACACGATATTGAGGAGACTCTGCTTTGAGGGATTGAAAGAGCTGCGATTAAGGTTGCGTCTGGGGAAGGAGGTCAAGGGGCAAGGTCGGATGACAATTGATCAAGAAAGCAGGCCCAAAAAAGTAGCGAGCATCTTTGCTAGATGCCCTCTCCGAATCACTAAGCGCAGTTATCGAAAACTACAGCAACTCTCCGCCACAAGCGGATGCAGTAGTGCCGTGCTCTTCAAAAGCCTTAATGACATTTGCCCCAGTGCGCCAGCGGTGCACCTCATCAGGACCATCTACCAATCGCTGACTGCGAATGCCGGTATACCAGCGCGCCAGCGGCGTGTCGTGGCTGTAGCCTAACGCACCGTGAAGTTGCAGTGCGGTGTCCACTACTTGGTGAACCATGTGCGCGAGGAAAACTTTGGCAATACCGTTTTCTTGGCGTAAATCCTCTCCACGTTCTGCTTTGTAGGCAATGTGCAGCAGCATTAGTCGTGCTTTGTATATTTCAGCAGCGCAGTCTGCCAGCATCCAGCGCACTCCTTGGCGGTCTGCCAAGCGCTTACCAAAGGTATTTCGGCCGACCACGTGTCCCGCTGCCAAATCTAAGGCGCGTTGGGCAATTGCCACGTTGTGCATACCATGGCGTAAGCGTCCATAAGCGAGGCGATGCTGACCCATAGAAAAGCCCTTGCCCCGCCCGCCTAAAATGTTCTCGCGCGGTACAACAAGATTTTCAATTTTAATTTCTGAGTGGGAACCGCCTAGCTTCAATCCTAAATCAGTGTGCGGCTGCATAGTTTCTATATTGCGCAAAATCTCATAACCGGGGTTGGGTAATTCAACGATAAAGGTGCTGTATTGTTCGTGTCGGGGTGCATCTGGATCAGTTTTAGCCATAACGACGGCAATATCTGCCACTGATGCGGATGAGCTGAACCATTTTTCGCCGTTAAGTACCCAATTGTCGCCTTCCAAAATCGCGCTCGTTTGCATGCCTGTGGCGTCTGCGCCGGCTGCTTTTTCTGTCATGGAGTAGCAAATTCGTTTTTCACCGTTTAATAGCGGTTTAAGGAATTTTTCTTTTTGAAAGTCGGTGCCATGCTCCAGCAGCGTAAGCATGGTGGCATCATCTGGGCCTTGGGTATTCATAGATAGCGCGCCAAGGTGGCTCTCGCCCAGTTCCATTTGCACAAGTGCATTAGCCAGTGGCTTTAACCCCATGCCACCGTGTTCTGTGGGTATGAATGGGCACCAAAGACCTTCAGCTCGGGCCTTTTGTCTTAGCTCAGCAAGTGTCTCGTCAAAGTTTTCCGCCGTGCAGATCTCCTCTGCTGGTAAACAGACGTTCTGTACAAAGGTTCTTACTTTGGCGCGAATTGCTTTGGTTTCTTCTGGTATTTCAAAATCGATCATCTTCCCACTCCATCTAAATGTACTTCTATTTATTAGCGATTATTGGGTGGGAGTCAATGGTGCATGTTGGTCTATGCGCTTTGCAAAAAACGACAAAATAATAAAAAGGTCACGGTTTCCTCAAGTTCTTTGTTTAGCGTCGAATAATTTAGGGAGGCCTTTGCCAGTAAAATTATAGAGAATCTACAAGAATTTTTTAAATGTGGTCTCGTTTTTCACAGTCGCGGGTTGCTCTTGCATTCCTTAGGCCGAGTCCCGCCGTCTTTTGAGTTCGGTAATGAGTAACGAGTTCGATTATCAAAGTGATAATAATGAATGACAGTAGGCAACCGTAACCGTACTTAAATGACAGTTCACCACAATAATTTAGCTAGTGTTCGAGTGGCGACTCAATGACTAAAGTCACTAAAATCTAATCGCAGCTACAGTTAATATAATAACGTGAAGGTTGGAGAGGGAAGGGTTAAAGTGGAATCTTAGTCGACTACAAAGTTCATATAATGCCAGGACATCCTTGGATTGTTTGGGCGCTCACTGATGGTAAGCCCGGACATCAAAGCCAAACGGCTGGATTAATCAGCGCTATCGAAAAACATACAGCTAGCGATGTTTTTTGGGTTCCCTGTACTTTGAACTATAGATGGATTAGACCTTTACTGAGGTTCGTTGGGCCAAAGCTTTCTAGCGCCAAGCAAGAAGTTCTGCTCAGGTTTTTTTACTCGATAGACGACCTGCCTTCCTCGCGGCCAGATGTCATTTTGTCTTCTGGCGGTAATACCGCCGTTGCGCAAATCTGCCTAGCGCAAATGACGGGCGCCAAAAGCGTTTTCAGTGGAACTCTAAAGAGATCCTTAAGGCGCTTTATAGACCTTATAATTACTGTGACTCCTCTGTCTGGCGCAAGCCCAGCGAAAAATAATTTAGTATTATCATTGCCCCCTGCGCCCGTCCCTGATTATGTTGGTGAATCTTCTGCCCTGGCGGCAGCTCGCTCTGTAAATCGTGCCAGAGAAACACTTAAAACACCTAAGGTCGGTGTGGTACTCATTGGCGGCGACGGCGCTGGGATGATTTACGATGAAGCTGATTGGCATCGGTTGGTGGACGCAATGGTAAATTTCTTTCCTCACGATGTTGAGTGGTTGATGACGACATCCCGGCGAACCGGTAAGAATGCCGAGTCCGCTTTGCAGGCGCGGCTTGATCAAGCTCCCACTTTGCGCATACGTCAAACTATATGGTGGATGCAGCATCCTGAACGAGCCATGAGCAGGTTTCTCGCCGAAGGAGATTTCTTCATTAGCACAAAAGATAGTTTGAGTATGGTGGCTGAAGCGATCTATACCAATAAACCTGTTTTTATCTTTGCGCCTAGTAATGGCTCAGATAACAATATGACCGATAATGACAAAGCTGCCTACAAGGCATACGAAGATTCGAGTTATATATTTCCTCTAGATGCTCGATCGCCGTCTGTACAAGTTGAAGGGGGGCGCCAATTGTTAGTAGAAATTCAGATGCTAATTTTCGCGGCGATATCTAAAATAGTTGGTGATAAAGCCCTGGTTTCAAAAGCTGAGTTGGCACCGCCTCCGTCCTGATAGGTTGCGTTCACTCTGGCAACGGCTGACATATATGC
>CAJWNY010000026.1 GCA_913043815.1 uncultured Gammaproteobacteria bacterium | reverse complement strand
GACCAAATGCAGGCATAACAACACGCCGGTATAAACACCCATAGGATAGAGAAAAACCGACCACATCACTGACATTCCAGCATCGTAGCCAATGCCGGGAAAGCCAACAAAAGTAGCCCCGCTGGCCGTAGTAGCTGCAAAAGCGAAGGCTAAAAAGATAGGCCCGTAACTACTCCGCGCAGTAGCAAAATCATCCCCACTGGTTACTTTACGTTGACCAATAACGCCGAATACCAACATCATGCCAATATACAGCGCAAGAAATATCCATGACCAAACTACAAGACTCATACCTTCCC
This sequence comes from uncultured Gammaproteobacteria bacterium, assembly GCA_913043815.1. Classification (GTDB taxonomy): domain Bacteria; phylum Pseudomonadota; class Gammaproteobacteria; order Pseudomonadales; family Azotimanducaceae; genus UBA4421. The sequence continues at coordinate 36,028 of CAJWNY010000026.1, read as the reverse complement.
CTAAACCAAAATCCCTTGCGAGTCCGCAGTCTAACAAACTGGCGAACAGAAGAAGTCTTGCGCTGGCAGACAAAATTGCGTACTAATCACAAAGCACATCGGGCACAGAAAAATAGGCATAAGGGCGAATATGTTGACCATTTTTGGGGGCACAACCTCACGGACGTTGCATGCACATTGGATGTGCCATGAATTGGGTTTAAACTACAAGGCGGAACTCATAGGCCCGCGCACAGGTGAAACGCATACTGAAGCCTTTCTCGAGATCAATCCGAAAGGGAAAATTCCGGTACTGGTTGATGGCGACCTGGTCCTCTCGGAGGCTGCAGCTATTATCACCTACCTTGCTGACACCTACGCTGAACCAGGCACTCTTGTACCAACTTATGGCTGTCATGACCGTGCGCGCTATAACCAGTGGCTGTCTTTTATTCAAATGGAGTTAGACGCACATACGTTGTATGTGATCCGAAAACATAGGGATTTGCAGCACTTATACGGCAAGGCACCAACAGCTATAAAGGCTGCAATAGCAGGGTTTAACAAACAAGTGGTCGTCGCATCCGAACACTTGCGGCAGAACGAATACTTGGTTGGGAGTAATTTTACGGGGGCAGATTTAATGCTTGCTGGAATTCTACAGTGGGCCAAGGACTATGGCTTCGAGCTCAACGCAACGTTAACAGCGTACACAAACAGTCAGTGTCAGCGGCCTGCTTTTATATTAGCGAAGAAGCTTAACGAAAGCACTGCCGCCGCAACCTAGGCAGCTAGAATTAGAAAGGCCGAGTTAGACAGACAGAGTTAAACGAAGAAGTGGTTGCTAGGGGCGCTTTAGCTGTTTCTAACGTCACTAAAGTCGCGATCCACAACCATCCAAGAAGCGATGACTCTAGCGCGTAATTTCACAGCTTCAATTTTGGTAAAGCACATTCTGATCGAGCGAAATTTTTTGCCATGGCATCCAAATACTAACACTTTAATTTAGCCGCTTAAAAAGGCTAATCTATATCCAACACCATTGCCAAGTTACCCCGGTCGTAACGATCATCTGGATTCACCAGCAAATCTCTAAAGCCGAGTTTGTGATACACCGCCAGCGCAGGTTTAAGTACATCGTTGGTGGTTAAAATAATCTGTTTACCCTTACGCAACTGAGCAAAATCAATACAGTGCTGAAGCAAAAGCTGGCCTAAGCCCTCGCCTTGGCGGATAGGTAACACGGCCATCTTAGCCAGTTCGTACACCTCTATTGTCCCATCCGATTGCTCCGGGGTTTTTATTCCTTTTTCCCGCACCATTTTAGGGACATCATTACGAACCTTTTCAGGTACCTTTTTCGGCACCATCGCTGCAGTGCCAACAACCTCCTCACGCCCATTAGAACAATCAAGCACAAAGAATATTTCGCCACCATTTTCAATGGCATAAGCTTCGGGGTGATCTAGAGCAGCTCGATCTTCAGGCTCAATGACAAAAAATTCTTTTATCCACTGGTAATTTAGCGCAGCAAAGTCACCAGCATATTTAGCGTGGTATCCAACAATAACAATGTCGTTATTTTTATTTAGACCTGTCCCGTTGTCTGGATTCACGCGTTTAACCACTCAAGTATTCTTGCGCTTTCCTCTACCGGATAAGTATGCGAAAGATCGGCAATTTCTTTATAGATCACCTTGGCGCCAGCAATTGTTAGAGTATTTTGCGCGGTTCGGGCCACATCAACGGGAAACATCCAGTCCAAGGCACCATGCGTCAGATAAACGGGCAAATCTTTTATCCTCTGCTCATCCACCACTTCTAGCAGCATCGGGTGAAAGGAGGCAGAGCATGGGGCCAAATGGGTGAAAGGAGAATCGCCCGTTAAACCACTGACATAGCAGAACGTACCGCCATCAGACATGCCCGCTAAAAGAATTTTCTCGTCATCAATTTGCCAGTTTTGGCGGGCATAATTGACCAATTGAGTAAGCCGATCACTGTCTTTCTGTGGGTCCATTAACGACCATGTTCTATCTTGGGAGGTGGGGCTAATCACAATGCAATTATGTGACCTCGCGGCGCGTAGCCAAGACCACAAAAATTGACGTCCGTGACCACCACCCCCATGCAGGGCCATAACTAAAGATACTTTCTCCCCAGCATAATATTCAGGCACATAGACAGAAAACCCGCCACGCTGCTGGCTTGCGTTATCTGCATGCATAACCCCTACATTAAGTTGACTTGGGTTATTGTTGCTCAGCGCTGTGAGCAACACTTTATCGTCCCGATGACTGGGTTCTAAAAAGTAGCGACTCACAGGAGGTAGCATATAAGTTAGAGGATAGGCGGCTTCAACAGCCTTGGTTGCGAGCCCTATGGCCCGATACGCCAACATGGCAGGGTCTGAATCTGCTGCTGCTGCAGTAAATCCTGCATATGCTTTCAACGCAAGGATTGCGCTACTCCTGGCATGCTCGACAAATTCCTGTAAGTCATCCGGCCAAGCGACTGCAGAAAAGACATCCAAACCGGCTTGCAGCGGTTGCTCGTAGGACTCAATTGCACCCAAAACGACTTGAATATTGGGTGGGTGCATATGCCGACCCGCGTAGGACAGCGCGTCTAACGCTGTGAGTAATGGCGGCACTAAGGCCGTGGTGGCATCTAGCATTTTATCGGTTTCTAACACTGACATCTCCCTCCTACAAATAACAACGCCAACACAGAGCGCTCTCTTTTGCTGCTATGTTGCGCACCTATAGTACGACTGCGCAGCTATCTTGCGCTTGCGCGCCTGGCAGAGCATTGGTCATATTTATTCTTATAACCACAACCATTTAAGCAAATTAGCTCAGCTCGAAGGTCCAAGGCCAGAACTTTTTCGCTATAGTGATTCCGTATTAATCCACAAAGCGACGTTTTTTTGACATGGCATCAGGCAATGTGTAGAACGTCCTAAAGCTTCGGACTGGCCTAGCTTTCAAGGGTGGCAGAGCTACAAAAAAGAAAAACCATAATCACGAGGGCAACGACGCCCGAACATAAAGAGCTTGCGAACTTATGACTGAACCAACCTTTACCGATAAACAAGCATCAACTGCAGACACCCAGCCCTACTACCTGCCATTAACAGATGAAGTTGAGGTTTTTCGCGCAGCTTACACAGCTAGATTGCCAATTCTTTTAAAAGGCCCCACGGGTTGCGGAAAGACCCGTTTTGTTGAACACATGACTTGGTTGCTGAATAATGAGAAACCGGCAGACAATCAGAGTGATACACCGCTCATTACTGTATCTTGTCACGAAGATTTAACGGCAACCGATATGGTCGGGCGTTATTTACTTAAAGGCGATGAAACCATCTGGTCAGACGGTCCCCTCACCCGCGCAGTGCGCAGCGGATCAATCTGCTACCTAGACGAAATTGTTGAAGCGCGTAAAGACACTACCGTGCTCATTCACTCATTAACTGACCATAGACGTATACTGCCCATCGACAAAACCGGTGAGCTGATCCAAGCCCACGACGAATTTTTACTCGTAATTTCATATAACCCCGGATATCAGAGCGTACTTAAAGACCTTAAACCCAGCACTCGGCAACGTTTTGTTAGCTTAGAATTCGATTACCCAAATGTGGAGGTTGAAAGCCGCATCATTGCCCACGAATCTGGCGTGGATGACACCCTAGCAGAACGCTTAGCCACTATTGGGCAGCGCGTGCGCAACCTCAAGCAACATGGCTTCGAAGAAGGAGTCAGCACACGACTACTTATTTACACCGGCGAGTTGATCGCTGGCGGCATTGAGCCACGCCGTGCAGCAAAAGCTGCCATTATTAGCGCCATTTCTGACGATGCCAGCGTGCAAGAGGCGGTAGCGGACATCGTCGACGTTATTCTGCCGTAAATGCAAATTCATCTAGCAGATGTTGAAAGCGCACTGACTCTTTTCACAGAGGGTATTGCTGGACGCTATCTGCATATTCGTGGCACTGAAGAATTTAAACTTAACCCGCGACTGAATTTAGACATGGGCGCAATGGGGCAGAGCCACGACACACTGTTCTTACCCGAAGAGTTGGCTACGGCAACTCCAGCGGGTTATCGAGTACTAGTCATGGACCAGCTGGGCTTAAGAGAATGCGGTACGCTGAAATTTCGTATGGCTAAGGCACTGGAGCAAATTCCTGATTTAGCTAATAGGTATCAACCGCGCAAAGATCTCAGCCCAAGAACCGGTGACTACAGAATTCTCTTTGACAGCTTTGACCAACCTAACATTGCCGAGCGGCTTTTTCTGTTATTGGACCAAGCGCGCATTCAAGCTTATATGGTCAGCACTTACCCAGGGCTTAAGCGACACTTAATCAGCCACCATGAATATCTACTGGCCTATGAGCCCTGTGAAATGGACCTGTTAGGTCAAGGCATGGAATGGCTACGCGGTGCAGTATTCAGCCAAGAAGTTAATTCTGGCCCTGGATGGCAAGCCCTGTATTTGGCGCTACAAGAACAAAGTGGCGCAGACCTTAGCGTTTACGACAGTGTTGCAAGCCTGTGCAAAATATATGATCAAGTGGTGGCTGAATACGAAGTGCCAGACAGTAGCCCCTACCAACAAAAAGACGAATCCTTAGTAGATTGGCTCAATCGCGAACAACGTATTGAGGATTGGGAAGAGGATTTAGACGAGATCAACGAGGATATGGCTACCCAAGCTGCCGCGAATGAAATACCTACCGGCCAAGAAACAGAGGCAGTTCAGGGCGAAGGGGGTGACGGCTCACAGCGTGAGGCGGGCCTTGATATTGAAACCAAGGAACTAAAAGACGAGCGCGACTCGCTCAAGCGCCGAGTTGATATGGAGCGCTCGTCAATACAGCACGCGCTGGGAAATGACCGTAGCGCAGCGCGCAGCTACCGTTATAACGAATGGGACCACCTAAATCGGCGCTACTTGCGTGCTTGGTGTCGGGTATTTGAGGAAGAATTGATCTCAGAATCTGCTGAAGATGTTGATCATCTAAAACGTGTAATTCGAGACTATCAGCCGATAGTCCAGCGTCAGCTAGAACAAATTAGGCCTACTGGACTAGAACGCGTGCGACGCGTACAGGATGGTGACGAACTAGATCTCACCGCTATTATTGAAGCACGACAAGATTTACGCGCAGGTCACAGCCCAGACGAGCGCTTCTATTCGCGCAAAGAGCGGGTGCAACGCGATGTATGTGCGGTGTTTTTGGTTGACCAATCGGCATCAACCGATGACCCCATTCACCCGCCAGAGCCGACAGATTGGTCAAGCTACGATGAAGAGGCTGAGGTAGATTTAAGGGCAGGTTGGTACTCGGCCTTAGAGCCAGAGGAAATTGAAGCGCCAGAGCAAACAACGCGCAAGATTATAGATCTGGAACGCGACGCCATGGTGGTTATGGCAGCCTCACTAGATGCCCTTGGCGACAGCTATGGCATTTACGGTTTTTCAGGTTACAGCAAAGACAATGTAGAAATTTTTGTCGCCAAAGAGCCAGAAGATAAATTTTCGCAAAAAACCTTGCAAAGTATCGCAGCCATGCAGCCAAAGGGTTCTACTCGAATGGGGCCGGCAATCCGCCATGGCAGTCATAAACTTATGGCCTCAGGCCATGCTATGAAAGTACTTATTGTCATTAGTGATGGTTTCCCACAAGACTGCGACTACGGTCCTGAGCGTGGAAATCACGACTACGGGGTAGAAGATACGGCCAAATCCTTATTGGAAGCTCAGCAGAAAGGTATAGAAACTTTTTGCATCACCGTGGACAAGTCCGGGCACGATTATCTGAAGCGGATGTGCCCAGATGAGCGCTATATGGTCATTGAAAATATGGAAGATTTACCCGATCAGCTGACTAAGGTGTATACCACCCTCACTGGGCGATAAAAACGTATCGAGAAAGGGCCGAAAGTAAAAACTAAGCGCTAAAGATCCAGCACTAAAAAACCACCGAGAGCGGCGTTACTGCACGGACCAAATCAACATCAACACAAACAAGGCTACTAGGCCCAAAATAAATATCGCCGTAGACCAGTCACCCTCTTGTGCTTCAACAGGGTTTTCACGCCAGCGTTTAACCATTGGCCACATTGCATACGCCATAAGCCCCATGGCCATTAGCGCGCCTATTTGCATCCAATCCATTTTATAGCCCCAAAAATAAACCCGGCGCGGTGGCCGGGTTCTTAACGAATAATCTGGTTCCAACCAGCTCAATCAGTACCTTTTTAATCGTCGCTGCCGAATATGCCAAGAATCTGCAATAGGCTGATAAAGATATTAAAAATACTAAGGTACAAGCCATAAGTAGCCATAATATAGTTAGTCTCACCACCACGGATGATGGCGCCGGTTTGCATCAAAATCAGACAGCTCATCAGCATGATAACGGCTGCAGAGATCCCCAGTGAAAACAGTGGAATTTGCAGAAAGATATTGGCGATTATACTGACAATCAGCACCATCATGCCGATAGCCAAAAAGCCACCCATGAAGCTGAAATCACGCTTGGTCATGGTAGCGTAAGCACTTAGACCCAAAAAGATTGTTGCAGTGCCACCCAAAGCAGTAGCCACAATCATTGGGCCTTTAGCCATTGACAGATACAAGCTAATGACCGGGCCAATGCCGAAACCAAGTAAACCAGTAACCAGGAAAATCACGCCCAAACCGGCCCCAGAGTTAGCTGTTTTTGGTAAAACAAAAATACCCAAAACCATAGAGGCGATCATGCAAATGATATAAGCCCCAGTGGGCACATTCAACACCATCGCCATAGTCGCCATAACCGCACTAAAGCCTAATGTGGCAGATAAAAGTAAATAGGTATTCTTTAATACCTTGTTTGTTTCAAGAGAGGACAGGCCTGCTACGGAAGCCTGACGCATTGTTCTTTGATCCATGTTTTTAACCTCAACTTACAGTGGATAAATTTTAAACGGCACGGGACTCTTCCCGAAAGTATTCCCGCTTATGCTGTATATTGGAGTTTATTAGTCTGAATGCAAGTGCAATCGAATGATTTTGGGCTGGAATGTCCTCCTGTCTAAGATTCCTTTAAGGCTCGGGACGAATTCAGAATTCTCATCCATGCCGTGCTTTGCCAACACCGCAATCTCGCCCCTTATTTTTTGCCTCTAGATTTCAAACGCACGAAAGCTGCGCTAAGAAATAATATTAATGCGAAAAAATCGCTCGAGAATACTTGTCTAGAGGCATTCAAATTATTATTTCTCCATCAGGTTTTGTATCTGCCGCCAATAAGCGAGGCTTTAGCGAGGTGGCACATGCACCTCGGGCAACTTTCACCGCAAAATTGATCCGCGGTGCTCAAACCACTGTGGTCCCGGTTTATTTCCACGGTCGCAACAACCGCCTCGTTCACTTGGCCTCGCATGTCGCAGAACCTCTGCGCATGGCATTATTACTCAAAGAGGCGTAAACCAGCTTGGCAAAGAAATAAAGACTGACGTTGGCGCGCCGCCACCGCCAAAGAAAAAATGGTTTCTACGACGAGTTAGTTAGCCTTCACGGCAACCGTGCTCGCACGCAACACTTGCTGATGCCCGATGCGCAGGCCTAAATACCAAGCCACGCTGCGTTACAGTAACAACTGTCTTTAAATTCTCCGCATTTCTTTTTTTGCCACAGCAATTTCTCCAAGACTGATAGAGTGTGAGAATAAATATTGCATAAGTAGTTTTTCAATATGAAAGACGAGTTTTCAACGCAGCCGCCTTGGGTGGAAATTTTCCGCTCTGACCGCCAAGCACAAATTCAGGATGCGGCCTTGGTCCTAGCATCAGTAGAAATAAACTACCGAGTTCATAGGCTGCAAACAGTACCTCCCGGCCCATGGTCGCTATTGGTTGAGCCGCATAATCAAGAAGTTGGTCATCAACAACTGGTAGAATTTTGGGAAGAGAACTCAAAACCCGCGATAAAACCCATAGAAGTTGCAACAGTAGACAGTGGTTGGTGGGGTGTCATTGGCTTTCTCGCGGTTATTTGGACTGTACCCAACTTGGCTCAATTCACCCTCGTAGACCTGCGCGATGCCGGCGTATTAGATGCAGGGCTCATTGCGCAAGGTGAAGTGTGGCGCATTGTCACCGCCCTCACGCTACACGCAGATTTCACCCATATATTAAGCAATACCATATTTGGCAGTTTATTTGGTCTCTTTGCGTCGCGTTACTTAGGCTCCGGCTGCGCGTGGTTGGTGATTGTGCTAGCGAGCATGGCGGCCAACTACACCAACGCGTTAATACATCCCGACGACTTCCGCTCTCTGGGCGCATCCACCGCTTCATTCGCAGCGCTAGGACTTGCGCCCACGGTACTTTGGCGCCAAGGCGTATTCAGACATCAGGATTGGCGGCGCGCTTTAGCACCAGTATTCGCGGCGCTTTGTATGCTGGCTTATATGGGTTTTGGCGGCGAGCGTACGGACATTGGCGCTCACGTATTTGGCTTCGGTTTTGGAGCGTTAGCCGGCTATTTTGTTGCCCCGTTAAACTTCCAAGCAATGGGCCCAGCGCTACAGCAAAAGCTCGGCATAGCGGCTTTAAGTATTATTCTTTTTAGCTGGAGCCTTGCGCTGAAATAATTCTCTACCAGCGATCGTTAAGGTTAGGTTCAGTTAGGTGGCCCTAATGTGACTTCCAACAAGGGCTAATGATATTTACATTAATATCAATTCAAGGCACTTGAATTAGGTGGATAAGGAGGTTTTATGATAGGACAAGTTTTGCTAAACAGTATAAGGGAACTCCCCCAACTCAATGCTTGCAGCCTAATATTGCTTGCTACACTGGCTCTGGCGCAGGTTTCTGCATATGCAGTAACAGATGTAACCACTTTCCCTCTTGCGTCGGTTTCCACCAACAAACAAAGCACGTCAGAGGTGTTAGACAACGTGGCGCTGGAAAAGCTTATTGCTTCTATTGCCTTATACCCAGACGATATCATTGCCATAGTGCTATCCGCTTCTACAGATCCGGTTGGCGTAGTGCTAGCCGCGCGTAACGTACAAGAAGAACAAGATCACAGCGGCAGGACTGAAACTAAGTTAAACATCAAATCAGGCCAACTCGATGCAAACCAAGCCATAGAGGCGTTAAAACACTACCCTGACGTGCTAGCGAAAATGAACGCAGATTTAAATTGGACTCAAGCGCTAGGAGAAGCAGCATCCTCCCACCAAAGCGATTTGCTGAGGGCCATACAGTTATATAGAAAAGCCGCGGCAGATTCTGGTTTTTTGCGTAACAAAGATCATCAAGTAGTTTACATGGCAGACAACACAGTAATGATTAGACCACGAGACTCTCAAGTCATTTATATACCGAAATACAGCCCTAGGCAGGTGGTGATTCACCGTACATCATCTCGGCCTGCCATGAGCTACCATACAACGCCATCGCCAGTGTATTACCGTCGTTACAATGCATCTCACCGTTTTTATCGTGCCACAAAAAATTGGCATGATCCCACCTTCACCCTATCCTGGCGTAACGGACAGGTGCAAAGGCGTGATTACCGCCATATTACCAACAGACACTATCGGCCGGGGCAGAGCCATTACCTACACAACGACAGTACCCAAAGTATTAAGCCGGCCAGCACAAACCATAACCGACGTCACGACAATCGCCAGCAAGGTTACATAGACCATAATCCGCACAATAAGTATCGCACGCACCAGAAAAACGAAAAAAATCAGCGGCACAACAGTCGCGACCCCAAACAAATAAAAATAGGCGACCAACGCAATAGCTCTCGAACATCCACCGCCCCTGAACAGACTAAACAACGAGTGTGGAGATACTAACAATAATTATCTTTTTGTCTGGAATTCTTCAGCGAAACCTTTTATGATAGTCCGTTGTCAATCTGCTATTGTTCATTTGCTCCAGTTATCTACCACGCCCCGCCATTCAGGGGCTTTCGGATTTAGCGCCCAAACCAACGCCACCATGGAAAGCCCTGAAACTGGGCACCAATAGAAAAACGCAATCCCTGCATCAGACATCCAAACCACTAACAGACAAGCCAACGTAAAACCCAAAACAATAGTTGGGAATGTACCAATACCGAAACGCGCTAAGATAATGCTCCCAAAAATTGCGCCGTAAACATAATTAGGCAGTTTAAAAGTTAAATCTAACAATCCTTCCGCAGAATAATTACCAAAGAAAAGTGCCAGTGCGAAGAAAATAAATCCCCAAACCAGCATAAAGAACCGAGCGGCTTTTAGATAATGGATTTCAGTTTCGGCTGGCCGCCAGCGAGTGTAAATATGATTAACGGTTAAATCGGAGCTTTCTGCCAAAGCAGAGTCTAACGTTGAAATAGCTGCTGCGAATATCGCCGCTATAAAAATACCCGATATTCCTACAGGTAATTCAGTGGCAATAAAATGCGGAAATATTCTATCTGGAGAGCTCACCAGTTCTAAGGCGACTTCGTCCGGCAAACCTCGCTCGCCGTAAAAAGCAAACAAGGCCAAACCCACACCAAGAATTACTAAATGCATGACATAAAATAAAGCCGCGAAATCAAAGGCTTTTTGTGCGTCGCCCACGCTGCGACAAGCCTTGACTCGCTGCCAAGTACCTTGAGTGCTGCCTTGGGCAATACTTAAACCTATTGCGCCAATAACACCTGCCCAAATTGTGTAGCGTTTTTCTGGGTCGGTATCAAAGTCGAACAACACCAACTTTGCTTGCGCATCTAACCAAAAAATTGTGTCGGGCAGCGAGCGTTCTAAACCTAAAAGCATATAGATCAGTACAAAGCAGGCTCCCAAAGCGAATAAACCAAAGAGCAGAAAATCAGTCCAGATCACCGTTTTAATGCCAGCGAGCGCGCCCCAAAGCACGCTGATTACCATGACGAAAAACGCGCACGGCGCCAGCCCCCAACCGCTGATGACGTCTAATACTAAACCGGCTGTTAACAGTTTTACCCCTGAGTTGATGACGTTAAGAAGTAAACCTAAATACATTGAAAACTCACCAGTGGCCGGATCTATGCGTCTCGCAATGTACTCATAGCTGGTAGCCAGGCCTTGGCTTTCATAGAATGGCCTAGCCAACAACCGGGCGACCACTACCTTGCCGACAGCCAACCCAATGATCACTTGAAAGTAAGTTAAATTGCCACCTTCAGCAAAAACGGCAGCAGGCACTGAAATAAAGGTCACAGAACTGACCACCGTGGCAATGATACTCGCTGAGACAGCCCACCACGGCATTGAGCCGTCCGCTTGGAAAAAACCTCTACGGTCCTTTATGTTGCCACTGAGCCTGCGACCCGCATAGGTCACAGCTAGCATTACCAATAAAACAACCGCGAAATCAATCAGGTGCAAAAGTTAATTCACTGCGACGTATTGGCAGGAACGGCAGGCAAGTTAGGCGAAGCCGGCAAAAATGTGGCCAAAAATTTTCTTTGGGTAAAACGACAGCCCTCTTCTGAGTACTGGTACTCATCAAAGTACTCGCCCATGGCGGTAAAATTGGCAACCATAATGGGATTAGAAGTTTTGGCGCCGCCATAAATCAGCGCATAACTCACCCCGGTTGCACGCGTTGCATCCACAGGCGTAATACGAATATTAGTCATCATATGGCGCAAAGTTGGGCCATCCTTGTTCGCCAACCGCGCAGCAATGGCTTTGTGTCCCAGAAAGTTTTGATCCATTACCGACAACAAACCATTTGCGGTGAACAAACCGGCAAACTTTTCTGCATCCTCTTGATCACGGTAAGTTGCATAATCTAAAACCAACTCGTGACAACTGGAAATCATAGCCTTGTTAGCTTGGGCTGATACGGGCATGCTAAATCCAGTTAAAGCCAACAAGCATGACCACACAAGACTCGATAACCTGTGCGCAGTGGAACCGCTCATAACCTAACGATCCGAGTGCCGACATTACCGCCAGACAACAAATCCACAAAGGCTTCTGGCGCTGCGGCTAGCCCATTAACTTCATCCGTTAAACTGATCATTTCACCACTTTGTAACCATGAATGAATTTGTTTACGCGCCAAAGAATATTGCTCAGCAAAATCAAAGACTAAGAATCCACGCATGGTAATGCGGTTATTCACTAGCAATCCAGGAATACCCCGCGGTCCCGGCTCTGGAGTATTGGTGTCATACTGCGAAACCACTCCACAACAACTAATACGTCCGGCAACATTCATGCGAAACAACGCAGAGCCCAAGATCATACCGCCGGTATTGTCGAAGTAAACGTCGACTCCGTTTGGTGTTGCCTCTTTCAAACTCTGGCGATAGTTCGCGTCTTTGTAATTAACCACGCTGTCAAAACCTAATTGCTCGGTGAGGACACGACCTTTTTCCTCACTGCCGCAAACTCCCACAGTAAGACAGCCAGCAATACGCGCCATTTGTCCCACCATATGCCCAACAGAACCTGCTGCCGCAGAAACCATAACGGTTTCGCCCGCCTTTGGTCGGCCCACTTCATTGAGGCCAAAATAAGCCGTCAATCCGTTAATACCCAGAGGGCCCAGGTAATGAATAGGATCATGGCTGGGATCAATCTTAGTGACTAACTTGGCGTCTTGAACAGAATAAGCCTGCCACCCAGTAGCCGCTGTAACATGGTCGCCAACTTTAAACTCAGTCGCGTTAGACGCAACTACTTCTCCCACCCCCGTGCCGTTCATAACGCGGCCGGCTTCCGGTGCGCCCGCATAGCTTGCACTACCTTGAAGACCAGCACGCGTGCCGGCCGTAATAGCAAAAGCGATAGTTTTAATCAGCACTTGGCTTCGGCCAATTTCTGGCATGGCCGATTCCGAAAGACGATAATTATCTGTGGTTAATTTACCTGAAGGCAAACTGTCTATAAGTACTTGTTGATTCTGCATTATGAGTTCCTTTTTATGCTGAATAGAAATTTATTGTTTTTTCGCGCACCGTTTGGACCGTTTTACAAGTCTGGGTAAATTCCTATTATTGTTTTGCGCGAAACCAGTTTAAGTAGCTGCCCATTATTTCCGCAAACTCCGGCCGTGCACTCAAATTAAGCATATGAGTGTACGCCATTGGATAAAGCTGCAAGCCATCTTTACTGATGAGTTTATGGCCCTGGGCTTGTAGGCTTTTCTCATAATGACCTTCCCGTAAAAATTGAGCAAAATCGCAAACAAAAGAAATATCCGCAATTGACAGCATGCCACCTACTAGAAAAGTAGATCGTGTATTTTCGGAGTCTTGTCTGTCACAGTTGGCGTCCGCTGCGGCATACGCTAACGCAGCTTCAATACCGTCCAAATAAAATTCGTATGCTCCAACCATCCGTTGGTATGCCTCGCTACTAAGTGATTCGATACCCAGCAAGTACACCTGTGCTTCACGAGCGAAAACCAAGTTCGCATCAAGAAAGCTATCGATTCTAGAGGCTTCATAACATTCACGACCATACAACTTAGGTAAGCCGATTTTTTCTGGCGCAGCACGTACAACGCTGCGCAAAATACTATTAGACTCGAATATACCCACCTGACCATCGCTACTAAAGCCAGCCGGCACTGTGCCGAATGGATGCGCTTGGAGAAACTCCTCTGTTTTGTATAACGCGCCTTTAAAGCCTCTACGACCCTCACGCGCAGCCGGGTTATCTGGTGTTTTTTCTCCATCGGTTAATAAACGTGGTTGGGCATCCCACAACCAGTCACCAAGATTGGCTGGCTTGTCGCCGGTAACCACTACATCTACCTCAAGCAATTTAGCCGCTATCAAAGATTTCCATACCCGTGGATTGGGTAAATAAGAAAATATTTTAAGTACTGTTGCGCTCACTGATTCCTCCCATTACAAAACTTCGATCCTCATCAATCCCACGATTTTATGTACCACTAGCCGCAATTAAAGGGTGAACCGTCAACAAAAAATGCGGCATCACCCTGAAGTGCAATAAAAATACTTCCCCAAGTTTAGGCTACCCACAGCAAAACCTCATCTTGATTTATCAGGTAATCAGTCGATACTCGCTGATTGAGTTTTTGTCATATTTTTCTATTTTAGAACAAGGGGACCGTCGTGAATTCATTTAATAGAATAATCAGCTTAACCGCGCTGAGCTTAGTAGGGCTTATTATCGTTGGATGCGGTGCACCTGCATCGCAAATAGTGAACACACAATCTGGGCCGGTTCAGGGCATCACGGACGAAGGCGTCGCCATTTTTCGCGGTATTCCCTATGCAGCACCGCCAACAGGCGACTTACGTTGGACCCCGCCGCAATCCGCTCAGCCTTGGGACAACACACTCGTCTCAGATACTTATGGGCCAAGTTGTTGGCAACCCACCGGGATTGGCAACGACGCGTTTATGAGTGCTTTAGTGGCGGGATCAGGAATGTCAGAATTTTCACAGTGGTTGTTGAAAACCGGCGCTGGTTTCGGAGAAGCATCTATTTCAGAAGATTGCCTGACGCTTAATGTTATTACTCCAAAAATTAATACTGATAAGCCTTTGCCAGTTATGTTTTGGATTCACGGCGGCGGCCATCAATATGGCTCCGGCGGCGAAACCTACGAATCAACCAGCCTAGTAAATAACGGTGTGGTGCTTGTAACCATTAACTATCGCTTGGGTATTTACGGTTTTATGGCCCACCCTGAGCTGGCAGCAGAAGATTCAAATGGCAGCACTGGTAACTACGGCATGTTAGATCAAATTGCCGCCCTGGAATGGGTTCAAACGAACATTGAAAACTTTGGTGGAGACCCGAATAACGTCACCATCTTTGGCGAATCAGCCGGCGGACACTCGGTAGGTCAGCTTATGGCTTCGCCTTTGGCCAGAGGATTATTTCACAAGGCAATTGCCCAAAGCGGCACTGGCTTTCAGCAGTTCCAAAAAACCGACCAAGCCAACGAGACCATCAGTGGGTTTAATGCAAGCCGCAAAATTGCAGCAATGGTCGGCATAAGCGGCGAAAACGAGGTCGCCAAACTGCGCAAAATGAGCACCGAAACATTGGCTGACGCCGCAACAGATTTAGAGATCAGCGTCGCCTTTCACCCGCAAATTGATGGGTACGTTTTACCCAAACCAACATCCCAAATATTTGCTTTGGGAGAGCAGGCGCCAGTACCACTTATTCTTGGCAGCAACGCTGACGAAGGCTCTGTACTTTACTACATGGGCGTACCCCCGGTAGATGGCAGCAATATAAAAGGTCCTGAAACCATTGAACAGTGGGACAGTTTGCTCCAAGAAGAATTTGGCGATCAAGCCGACGCACTAAGTATCCATTACACAATTGATAGCGATAGCGACGTTGTTAAGGGCGCGGAACAACTTATGGGTGACAGCTTGTTTGGTAGGCATGCCTATTTCATGGCGCAACGCCACAGCGCGGCAGGGCATCCTACATTTATGTATTTCTTTGAACGACGCTCCGCATCTCCTGATGAAACTATTGGAGCCACCCACGCCTTTGAAATATTCCCGGTCTTTGGTACTACTCTACCGCTATGGCCTACAGATGAACGAGACGATATTCTATCGAAGGAAATGCAATCTTACTGGACCACATTTGCGAAGGCGGGCGATCCGAATAATGATGACGCTCCTGATTGGCAATCTTTTAACCAGCTACAGCCAATTGAAATGGGTCTAGGCCATGAAAAGAGTTACAGCCGACCCGTTTCAAGAATGGGGCGATATGAAGCGATGCTGGGGCAACTCCTGCGCAGAGAAAAACGAGCCTTAGAATTATCTGAATAAAAGTTTAGTAGCAGACCTGAATGGTGTAACTCTAGCCTTGCGCAAGCAAGGCTATGCTCTTTACCAAACCTCAGGTCAACCTTGCAGAAAGGTTTTGATAGAAAGCTTTGTCGTCTAGCCAATGCGTTGCACAGCGAACTAATTCGCCCTGCTGATCAATTAAAGTCTTGCCATCGTCTGTGACCAGCACATACAAATCTTCCATTCCCATGCCCTCTTCGGAGAACGCGAGATAAACCGCAACACAATCGTAGAGTATGGAAGATTGTTCTTCTGGATTCATGCTCTTTACCAAATCTGCCATCACCGGCCAATCTAGCGCCGCCCTAAACCAGTTGTGATGGTTTTGTAAAACGGCCTGAGTGACTGGCTTTTTACTGGCAGCAACCTGCTTATATTCATCGCCCTTTAACGCAGCTGTTCCGCAGGTATCGAGTGGTGTAATGGTTTTAGGCCAAGACGCTGCAAAAACTTTCTGACAGGCTGCGGCATCCTGAGCTACATTAAATTCTCGCATGGCTTTAGCAATACCCACATAGCCAATACGCAAACTACCGTGCATGCCAACGAACTTAGCGTTTTCAACAATGGATGGAGTGTGATCCAACACTGCGGCTACATTAGTTAGAGGGCCAATTGCAATCAGCGTAACGGTATCTTCGCTGGCTAAAATCGTCTCTGCGATCGCGCTAATACCATCGGCATGGACCAACCCTGGGTAATCTGTCAGCTGGTAATCACCCAACCATTCCCTATGAGTTTTTAGCGAAGCCTCCCCAGCGAGCCCAACCCCTACGGGTATATCGGTCCGTCCAGCCGCTTCCAACATCTTTGCAACTAACGCAGCTCTATAGGTCGTATCGCCCGTACAAGTAGTAATCAGCTTTATCTCTAACTCCGGGCATTGTAGTAAATATGCAAGAGCCCAAACATCATCTACATCTAGACCGATGTCTGTATCTAAAATAACGGGTATAGGCATATAGTTTCTGCTCGGAGAAATTTTATAAAGAGTTATCGACTTGCTGCAATAGCTGCAATGAAGTTAGGCCCAATACCACAGCAGCCGCCTAGAATACTCGCTCCCATGGATCGCCAACGATCTACATACTGCATAAATTCGTCAACGGTCATTTCAACATGCTCGGTCCCGACTTCATTATCTAACGTCCAACCGGGTGGTATGTGATAGCGATTTGGGTATGCGCCTACTGGCTTATCGGTGAGTTTAACGATTTGCTCAATAGCAACTGAAATAGCTTCTGGCGCAGTACAGTTAAACAAATAGGCATCCGGACTAAAGGGCGCAACCGCCGCCATTGCATCTTCTATGCTTTCACCACTGCGTAAACCACCGCCAGGAGTTTCGTCTAATGTCCAAGCAATCCAAACAGGCTTTTCCGAATCTACAGATCTAGCCGCCTTCGCCGCAGTAGCTGCTTCTCTTGCGCATGACATGGTTTCGCACAAATAAAGATCTACGGACGGATTGAGCACAGCGGCTAGATTTTTATAGACCTCCAATCCTTCAAAGTCTGGCGGCACTAAATCGTGTCGATAGCTTTCACTAAGGGGCGGCAGACTACCGGCCACTTCAACTTTATTAGTTGCAGAGTCAGCAGCAGTACGCGCCATTTTTGCCGCGATATCCGTTAAATCTTCGTATCGCTCCGACATACCAGCTTTAGCCAAATAGCTAGGAATAGTTGAGTACGAGTTGGTAGTAATAACCTCAGCGCCGGCCTTAATGTAGTCCCTGTGTACTTCCATCACCGCTTCTGGTGAATCAAGCAAAGCGCGAGCTGACCACAACCCGCTTGAGGGCATTATGCCTCGGGCAATAAGTTCAGCGCCCATTCCGCCATCCAATACTTTTAATTTTTTACTCATATATTCTGTTTCTGTCTATTTTTTTGATCAATTCACACGCTGGGCATCAAGCGAAAAAAAAGGCTGCCTAACGCAGCAACAAGCGCTGATGTTTAAATATTTTTATGTTCGCACAGCCTCGCTATTTCGCAGATAGTAACTTAACTCTGCGCTTCTGCCACTATTACTCTATGTACTTTTACATAAATTTTAAGCCAGCCATTTGGCCCAATTTTCAGTTTGGCATTTGCAAAATTAGCGCAAACGGATAAATTGACCAAACTGCAAAATAAGGAGAGCGAAATTGCCAACATCAATTAAGCGAGACAATAGGATTCGAGCTGCATGGCAAGGCCGAATCTCTGGATGCATGCTAGGGAAAGCAGTGGAATTATTCTCAATGCGTGAGGGTCCGCAGGCTCTAAATGATTATCTCCGCGCAACTAACTCGCTCCCCTTGAGAGATTATATTCCTTACAACCCAGAACTGGCCTCAAAGCATATCGACAAAAATTGCTGCGCAGAGTATCTAACCCACAGCCGTCCTGATGACGATATTAATTACACGACACTCGCTTTACTGATGTTGGAGAAGTTTGGTAAAGACTTAACTACGATCGACGTGGCCCGAAGCTGGATGAAGTTTTTACCCGTAGCAAGTACCTACACCGCAGAGCGAGCAGCCTACAAAACACTTCTTAGCAACGCTCACGAATGGTTTCCAGAGGGCAAAGATCCAGGCTTCGATTTAGCACTATGTGCAGATAACGATTACAACGATTGGATAGGCGCACAAATTAGAGCTGACGTTTATGGTTGGGTCTGTCCTGGAAATCCGGCCTTAGCAGTAAAACTAGCCACTGCGGATGCGCAATTGTCTCACGATGGAGACGGCGTTTATGGCGCAGTATTGGTCGCGGCATTGGGCTCTCTTATACCTGAATTTTGCGCCACAGATAGCACATCTGATAAGACATTGGAGCAAGCCTTAGATCAGGCACTGACCTACGTTCCCGAAGACAGCGAATGCGCCAGAGCTGCTCATTTCGCAAGCCAATTAACAGCAGAACCTAATGGCCCTGAACTCATTAGAGAGCGTTACAAAGATTTAAGCGTCGTGCACACGGTAAATAATCTAGCGTTAGTAATATGGGCTTTGTTGAGACATCGAGACGATTTTAGTGCCGCTATTGGCGACGTTGTTTCTGCCGGCCTAGACACAGACTGCAACGGCGCAACCGTGGGAGCATTGTGGGCGCTGCAGGGCAAAACAATACCCGAACAATGGATAGAACCATGGCGAGGACGAGTAGGTTTATCCTTGGCGGGCTACGATCAAATTGATTTGGATGAACTGGTCTCGCGCACAATCAAAGTAGCTAAGGTGATGGATTTAAAACAGTAGTCCGAAAGTTCAAAGGCTTTTGCTAGCAACCTTGGCAAAATTCTTCGTGCAATTTTTTTATTAATTTTAGGAATTAACGATGGCTTTAGTGCGCTATGTAACAGAAATGGGAATGGGCATCGACGTTCACGGCGGCGACTATACAAAGGCGGCTAAACGAGCTGTATCTGACGCAATTAGGCACTCGAGTTTAAATTTTTTTCATGCGCTAAATAAATCACCCGATGACATGCGCATTACGGTTAACATTGGTGTGGCAGAGCCAAACAATGTCGACCGAGCAGCCGTAGCAGCTACGCTGCCTTATGGAAATGTCACGGTGGAAACAGTCTTCGGCGGCCTGAATGTGCCTGCAGATCAGGGCAATGACCTTATGGTAATCGCAAATGCAGCAGTGATTGTTCGCTTTGAGGAATAAAAAACATTTAAACCAGTGCGGTTAGCTAAACGGCGTCGAATATTCGCGAAAATTTGATCGCTAGTTCTCTGCGCTTTTCCATGGGTCCTAGGATCGAATCGTCATTGAGTTCGTTATAGACCAAGTACAATCCCGAGTTAGCCGACTGTAACCACGAAAATCTTAAATTCGATGCTACAAGGTTGGATCGATCATCGTGTTGCACTAGTAGTTGCAAAAGTACTTTGGGAGTAAACGAATAAGACATGCGTAACCGCGAAACGTTTACCTCAAAGGAACCGTTATTTACAGGCAAATCGATATCATTCCTACTCCAGGTTAAATTACTAGTAAAGGCATCTCCAAAGCGATAGCTGAACGTAGTTTCCAACGCATTTCGATCGCCACCGTAGAATCCGCCTATTTTCGATGTTAGCGAAAAACTCAGCGGTTTACGCCGGTCACTCATCAATACCATTTGTGACTCAGAGTGATCGTATTCTCCAACGCCAACATAAGTTCCGGAATTGATTTGAAAAGGGTCTTGAACACCTTCGTGAGTAAAATTGAGGCCCGTATGAATTTCCCATCCGTTATACCACTCAAAATGATTGTCTAAATGTAAAAAACCCGATTCATAAAACCCTTGATCGTCTCTATAGCCACGATAATAAATATGTGGTCGAAGCTCAAAGAGTCCTAACAAGTCTTCGGGGCGGCGACGATGCCAAAGCATCGCGCTCACTTTCTCGTAATTAGTGCGGCGCAGAAAGCCTACTTCAGGGTTAAAATTTTCTTCAACCTTCGAATAAGCAAAAAAGTTACTCCATGCCTCTGATTTATAATTGAACTTCGCCATACCAGCCATATCTTTGCCTCTCAAAGACGGCGTATCCGTCTTGGCGATATAACCAGATATAGTTACGTTGTCTCCTAACCCTAAACGACTGTCCACGGCGTAGGTGCGATTGATATCACCTGTAGCTTCATCATTTTTGTTTATTACTAATCCGCCTAAGGAGGTTCGGTCTCCAAACTCTTGGTTAACGCGCGCCAGACTATATTCAGCCTCTCCTAATCCTTCGCTATTGTCTCCGGTCATCATGTGTAAGAAACCTACGTTAGTCTCTCCACCAACTTTTCCTGAAAGACGTATGCCAGCATCTATAGGTGTCGGCGCTCCATTGGAATCCAACCCGATGCGACGACTAAAAAACAACTCTACATCTCCAGAATCGCCTACGGAAAACTGGCCCGAATTTTCTAAAAAGAAAGGGCGTTTTTCGGGTAAAAATATGGAGAACCTATCTAGATTTACCTGCACTTCGTCTACCTCAACCTGCGCGAAATCCGTGTTGTAGGTTAAATCCATAGTCAAGCTGGGGTTTATAGAGTACTTCGCGTCCAAACCAACTTCGCTTTGTTGATGGGTGCCTGGTGCAGAATCGCCCCCACGAACCGCCTGCGCCAATACGTAAGGGGTGAACTTAAGATTGCGTTGCTTAGGCGCTTTCACGGATGACAAAGTGCCGGCTTGGGAGACTCGAAACAAGTCATATTGGCGCTTTAGTGGCGCCCAATAGGCCACCTCATCTGCGCGACCAATATTGCGCTGAAAATTAATACCCCAATCTTGGGTAGCCCCAGGAGTGTATCGTAAGGACTTGAATGGAATTGCAAATTCCGCACTCCAGCCATAGTCACCTATTTGAGTCGAGACCTCCCAGGTCGCATCCCAATTTTTATTGAAGCTCCCACCGCCACCTTCGGCGCCTTCCTTGACCACTTGGCCATCATATTGCGCACCACCGGGAGTTGTACCAAATACCATCCCGTTTTGACGATCTTGGAATGAATCAATGATAAAACTAAAGCTATCGATATTTTTTAAGCTAGCATCTCTACGAGTGTCAGAAATAATCATGCTTTGTGGATCGTCGTCGTAACAAATCACAGAAAGATAAAATGTATCCTCGCTATAGCCGACATATACCTTCGTATCCTGACTCGAAGGAGCACCTTCCTTTGGTCTCACTTGAACAAAATCTGTTGCCGGCGCGCCTTTTTGCCAAGCAAGATCCAATAGTACTTCGCCATCTATAAAAGGGATCTCGGATAATTCTATTGCAATGAGGCGAGGTTGTTCCGCGACGGCGATTTGGATCGGAAACAGAAATGTAGAAACAATGAGACAGTATGCAACTAACCTGTTCAAGAAGAGTCCTTTTAGTATGAAGAGCGCCTTATTCAGCGGCCGGCTGTTCTTCTTGGCCATGCCTAACAAATAATTTACGCGTCAAATTCAAAGCCGAAACAGTTTTCGGCTTGGTAGATTTATACCTCGATGGGGGACGAAGTACTATTTTAACCGAGTTACGCGAACCGGCATGCTTGTATATCCCTTAACAAAGGACGAAAACGTTCTCTCAACCTCTCCTACTACTTCGATATTTTCAAAACGCTTCATGATTTCTTCCCAGAGAACTCGCAACTGCATTTCCGCAACCCGATTTCCCATACACCGGTGAATACCAAATCCAAAGGACAGGTGCTGGCGAGCATTTTCCCGATCAATAATGAGTTCTTCTCCGCGCTCGAAGACAGACTCGTCTCGGTTACCAGACACGTACCACATTAGTAGTTGATCACCCGCCTTGATCTGCTTCCCACCCACCTCGCAGTCTGAATTAGCAGTTCTGCGCATATAGGCCAGAGGCGTTTGCCACCGGATAATCTCAGAGATCATATTTGGAATCAGGCCATGATTTGCTCTGAGTTTTTCATATTCGGTAGGGAACTCGTTTAATGCTAAGACGCCACCAGTCATCGAGTTGCGAGTTGTATCATTTCCACCGACGATCAATAAAATAAGGTTGCCTAAAAATTCTAAGGGCTCCATGTTTTTAGTATCTTCCCCGTGCGCAAGCATAGAGACGAAGTCCCCCGTCGGATTCACCTTACGCTGTTCCCAAATTTGCGTGAAGTAAACCAAACACTCAATTAACTCTTCGCGGCGCTGCTCTTCTGAATCGATCACTCCGCCACCTGGTACTGCCGTTGCAACATCTGACCATCGAGTCAATTTCGACCTTTCTTCGAAAGGAAAATCAAACAAAGTCGCTAACATTTGTGTAGTCAACTCTATAGAAACTTTCTCCACCCAATCGAAAGTTTCACCTTCTGGTAGAGAATCTAAAACTTTAGCTGTGCGCTCGCGAATCAAACTCTCCATTCCTGCTAAGTTTCGAGTAGAAACAACAGGAGCAACTGTCTTTCTCTGCACGTCGTGCTTTGGCGGGTCCATGGCTATAAACAAACTGATATCCAACGCACCTTCGGGAAGAGGCTGATCTATCGGGAATCCTAAGGTAATGCCGTGCGCGCTTGAAAAATTAACATGGTCTGTGTCGACCGCCTTGATTTCTTCGTAACGTGTCAAAGACCAGTACCTGCCTGCCACTTCAGTTTCGTTGAAGTGCACGGGATCATCGCGACGAAGACGCTCAAAATACTCGAGCATGCGGTTTTCGGCGAAAAGCCTATTCCAGACTGGGTTTATTTCTTCCAACGGCAAGTCATTCGCTGCAGGAATAGCGCCAACCATTTTGTCTTGCTCAGACCCGGGGCGAACATAGCTGGGCGGAGTGTCAACTCCCGTAGACTCTTCTGACCCCGCTTTTATATCAATCGCTTCGCTCATTATTTACTCCCCAAAATTGAATCAAAACATTATCAGGGTCTTCCAACCGCTGAGATGCTTTCGTACAAATTTCAATATTTTATAAATAGCTAAAATCTAGCTGATATTTGCCCCTAACACCAGCATCAACCCTACTGCGAGGCACCTTTTATTGCAGATAGGGGATTTCACAGAGTATCTGCAGAAAACTTAATTGCTCTGTTGAGAGTAATTATGAGAAGGCGAAGC
This sequence comes from uncultured Gammaproteobacteria bacterium, assembly GCA_913043815.1. Classification (GTDB taxonomy): domain Bacteria; phylum Pseudomonadota; class Gammaproteobacteria; order Pseudomonadales; family Azotimanducaceae; genus UBA4421. The sequence continues at coordinate 12,625 of CAJWNY010000026.1, read as the reverse complement.
GTCGCTTGAATATGCTCGAGAGAATTTTGATTTTCTTCGGCTAACCCCAACCTATATTTCGATCGCGAATGGATTGAATCGTTGCAAGCCTTAAATGTTAGAAAAGTTGTTAACTGGAAACGACTAATTACGACTTTGATAAGCGGGAGGCACCACGCGCAGAACCGCGACTGCACCAAAGTTAATGCCCTTACCTATCGTATTGCTGCAGCCAAAAGTAGCTTGAAACGCTAAAGGTGTGCGCCTCGCAACTCCATAACTAAATCTTTTGGCGTATTCTCTGGCAAAGCAAGTACATCAACAGCGCCAGCAAAACGTTCGTAAATGGCATTAGATATTTCATCGAACCGGCCCACAGCGGCAAATTCGTGGACTACATCATCTGAAATCTCTTGGGTCATTTTTGACCACAGGCCTTTCTTCGACATAACATTGAGCTTATGTCCTAAATCTTCCCAACCATGAGATTCAAATACCGGCCAATACGAGGGTGTTGAGCCATAAAAGCCAACTCGCATACGTACCCACTCGAACATCTTGCTCACTGCTTCATCATCTTCGCCTGTGACCACAAACCCACCACCAGAAATTTCAAAATCTCTGCGTCGCTTGCCTTGGTTCTCTAAGCCCTTGTTCAAACGCGGAAAAATTACATCGTCTAAATACTTGCGTGTACAAAATGCATGCAGCATTACGCCATCGCACTCCTCTGCAGCCACTTTCATCATAGCCGGTCCCACAGCTGCAATCTGAATTTTGGGTATGTCGCAGGTTAACGGAGTCGGTGTAAAATTTGGCGTCATTAAGCTAAATTGATAATGCTCGCCCTGATAATCGAGTTTAGTGCCTTTCGCCCAACAGTCCCAAATGGCACGCACAGATTGTACGTACTCGCGCATGCGCGGTGCCGGCGCACTCCATGGCACGCTGAAGCGGCGTAAATTATGGCCTTTCACCTGACTACCTATACCTAAAGTAAAGCGGCCGTTACTTGCCCGCTGCAAATCCCAGGATAAATTGGCCGCGACCATTGGGCTGCGTGCAAATGCGATCGCAATATTGGTGCGAATTTCAAGGTTATCTGTTTGCGACGCAGCCACGGCTAGGGGCAGGAACGGATCCTGCCGGTTTTCTTGCGTAGAAATACCGCTGAAACCATTTTTCTGAGCAGCTTTTGCAGCTGCACCGACTTGGCTCAAATCGTGAGCAGGCACTCCTGTATTTATTTTCATAGCCTTCGTTTCCTATGGAGCCCATTCAAATTCGCTTGACTGATTTAGGCCTGTTGCTTTTCACGAGCTCGCTTAAATCCAGGGCGTTGCATGAGCGCCGCTAAATAGCGTTTGCAGTTAGGTTTATAGCGTTCGTCTAACCCCAGCGAAACGCCTAAGAAAAGCGCGTAGCCCACTGCAATATCTGCGATCGTAAATTTATTTGCGACCAAGAAATCTTTGCCTTCTAAAGCCGCTTCGACAGCACGAAGTCGCGACCAATACCAAATGGAATAATCTTCAACCACTTGAGGAATACGCCGTTCTTCTGGCTCTAAGCGTGTGTAACGCAAAACAAGCGTCTGAGGAAATGTCAGAGTGGCATCACTGCGATACAACCAGTTTAGGTACTCGCCATATTCTGGCTCATCTACTGTTACTGACAGCGGAGTGGGTCCATATTTGTCCGCTAAGTATTGGCAAATCCCAGATGATTCGGTCATAACCATTTCACCATCAGTAAAAGTGGGTACGGTGCCCATCGGATTTAGATCGAGATAGCCCGGGTATGTGGCTCGAGGCGGGAACTCCATATTTACAAGTTCGTAGTCCAAACCTAATTCTTCTAATGCCCACAACGGCCTCAAAGATCGTGCATCGCTACAGTGGTATAATTTCATAATTGCTTTCTACTTTTTAACTAATTTTTTTCTAGCTGCGGTTCCCCGGAGGGCTATCTGGATCTACACGTCAAATTAATTCGCCTAACTTACTTCGTCTAATAAGAGCGGCCCCAGCAATTCTCGGTGATATGCCGCATCACCAAATTGATACTGACACCACAATGCTCTACGTAAGAATAACTGAGCGTCACAATCGTAGGTGAAACCAAAACCGCCATGAAATTGCACCGCGCGATCGCCAGCGAAAGCGAATGCTTCACTACCTTGAGCTTTGGCCATGCGAATTGCAGCCTCTATAGCTTTATGGTCTTCGTCCGCCAACAAGGTTGCTGCGTTGTAGAGGTGTGAGCGACATGCTTCCATAGATAACAGAATCTGTACCGAAGGATGCTTTAGAGACTGATAGCTTCCAATATAATGATCAAATTGTTTTCGGGTTGTTAAATAATCCACGATTACATGTAATACCCCGGCTAGACCGCCGGCCATTTCAGCAGTCAGCAACAATAATGCGGCTTGCTCAATACTAGCGAAATCAGCACCGTCAAGTATCTGCTCAGCTGGCACAGTTATTCCATCCAAATCTAGGGTGTAACTTCGACGGGTTTCATCAATAACTGTTTCTCGAGTCAGGGCATTGGCGGCCAGCTGATCTGAATGCAGAAGTACCAATCGAGGCGCGCCATCAATCATTGCTGAAACTAAGATAGCAGCGGCTTGAGGAGCGTCCAGCACAAAGCACTTAGTACCCGACAACGTCAAAGAGCCACCAGAAATTACACCCTGGCTTTGAATTTCCTTTAAACGCCAATTACCATCTTCTTCTGTCAACGCCATGGTTGCCACCGCTCCCGCAGCAATCCGAGGTAACCAGTGATTCTTCTGCGCCTCGCTACCTGACGCCACCAAAGCATTCGCTGCTAGAACTGTAGGTGCATAAGGCGTGCCCATAAGATGACGGCCCATACTTTCAACAATGGGCACAACATCTGCCAGACTCAGCCCTAAACCACCGTACTGCTCTGGAATAGTAATGCCCAGCCAACCCAGATCTGCCATTTCGCTCCAAACCGCAGCATCGACACTGTGTTCTTGCTCAATTTGCCTACGCACATTATCTAAGGGCGAATTTTTTCGACAAAAGTCTATTGCAGTTTCTAGCAGCATTGTTTGTTCTTCAGTGAACTCTATAGTTGCCATGTAAAGCTCCTCTTTAACCCTTGGGAAGGCCAAGCACACGCTCGCCAATTATGTTGTGTTGAATCTGCGAAGTGCCGCCGCCAATTGTTCCAGAAAATGCATTCAGATATGAGCGCTGCCACAGACCACCATCGACAGCCTCTTTACTCACATAACGGGCGCCATTAGCACCTTGCAGCGAAATGGCAAACTGACACATACGCCGCTTAAGTTCGGACGAGCGCAACTTACCGGACATACTGATAGAAGTTGGCCAGTCACTAGCAAGTGCAGGAACCTTAGCTCGTGCTGCCATTAACGAATTATTTTGAGACTCGGTAATCAAATCCACTAACTCATTCCGAACGTGGGCATCTTCAATGGCGGGTCGACCATTGCGCTTGGCTCTGCGTGCAAGCTCAACGATATCGTCAATGGTTAAATCCATCATCGACAAGCCACCCGCTTGGCCACCCGTTGCACCACGCTCAAAGGTGAGAGTGGCCATGGCTACCTTCCAACCCTCACCTTCATTACCTATCATGGACGAGGCGGGAATACGCGCATCGTTAAAAAATGTTTGGCAAAAGCCATATTCGCCAGTTAATTTTTTGATCGGACGCGGTTCTATGCCCTCTGACTGCATAGGCGCCAGGAAAAAGCTTAGACCTGCATACTTGCTGCCGACTTCTTGAGAGGTTCTCGCCAGCAAGATCATATACTTAGCATAACTTCCCAAGCTGGTCCAAATCTTGGATCCGTTAACTACATATTCGTCACCATCTTTAACCGCTTTGCACTGAGCACTACCCAAATCCGAACCATGATCAGGCTCAGAGAAACCTTGGCACCAAATATCTTCGGCACTGAGAATCCCCTTTATATACTTTGCTTTTTCGGCTTCGGAACCCATCATTAAGATCAGAGGGCCGGCCCAGTTCAAACCAATAGTATTAGGTAAAAAAGGAACTCGATGCTTAGCCATAGCCTTTGTGGCAATGTCTTGAAACACTTGATCCACTCCCCCACCGCCAAATTCCTTCGGCCAAGCCATACCCACATACCCATTTTCGTAAACTTTGTTTTGCCAGTCGCGCAAAAACTCAAACTGATTATCGGTGCCTACCTCCATGAAAGTTTCCGGCAAAATAAATCCAGGATTAGCTGGCTTATTTTCTAAGAACCAACGGTCTGCTTGCTCCTCGAACTCTTGCAGTTCTACTTGAGTAATTGTCATACTAGATGCCTCTCTATTTTCAATTCTGTTTTACGCAATAACGCTTGGCTCAATGTTTTAACTGAAACTATACGGGTGCACGCAATTCCAACAAGGGTGCTATCAATTCAATCCACTTTTTAACGTAGCTCTGGGTGGTCGGCTGATCTACCCCATAATGTTCCTGAATCAGTAACCCGCGCATAAAACTGCGGGTCATATTCAGCAGCATTACTACTTCTTGATCATTGCCACTGCTAGCGCGATAACTGGCCAAGCTTTGCTGATCTAAATTTTTTCCCCAATCTACCAACTCATCTGCAATGCGGCCGGCTAACGCTTTGTCTGTACGCGAGGCATTGAGGACCTCCATCAATGCACGGTAGGCAGATGTATTAATGAAGCGCTGCCAAGCATCCATCAGGGCCATTTCCACTGACGCGGGCTGGGAGTCTTTCCTTTGCACAGTTCTCAGCAGCAGCGTGTCCACAGTTGCGGCAATCAAATCCTCCTTCGTTGGGAAATGATGTTGCACCGCGCCTTTGGAGAAGCCCGCCATGTGAGCAACCCGAATTATTGAGGTTTCCGCATAGCCTACTTCCGCTAACGAGCTTATTGTGGCGCCGCAAATACCTTCTCTGGCTCGCGCACTTTTTGCCTGCTGTAAACCTAATTGTGCGATCACGCGTTCTCCTTTCATGAATATAAGTTATCATGAAAAAACCTTCTGGCTGGCTTTTTTTTCTGATAGGTTAAAAGAGTTGATGACAACTACATCTATAAAGTCCCAGGGGAAAAACATGCCGATACTGGAATCCAAATTGGACACCAGAGCTGACATTTTTCAGCAGAATAAGAGCGATATGCTGGAAACGCTCACTGAGTTACAAGACTTGTACGACAAAGCAGCAGAAGGCGGCGGCGCAGAGGCAGTTGCTCGCATACGCAAGCGCGGCAAGATGCCTATCAGAGAACGCATAGCCAATATATTAGACAGAGACTCCGCTTTCTTGGAGATCAGCCCACTGGCTGCTTGGCGCTCACCCTACGATTTAGGGTCTGGTTTTGTTGTCGGTATTGGGGTTATAGAAGGCGTCGAATGCGTCATTTTAGGGCACGATCCATCTGTCAGAGCAGGCGCATTTAACCCATTTAACTCCAAAAAATTAATGCGCGGCTTAGAAATAGCCCGCGAGAACAGGCTGCCCTATGTGCAGTTTGTTGAAAGCGCAGGCGCAGATTTGCGCGGCGAAGCGGGCGGCGACCCTGAAGCTGTCATTCAAAATGAAACTGAGCATTTCGCAGAATCAGGACGGCTCTTCTACGAGATTACCGAACTCTCAAAGATGCGTATCCCTACAATATCTGTGGTGTTTGGTGCAGCAACTGCTGGAGGCGCTTACCAGCCGGGTATGAGTGACTACAACATCATGGTTAAAAACCAGACCATGCTGGCCCTGGGTTCACCGCCATTGGTAAAAATGGCCACAGGGGAAGACGCTGATGCCGAAAGCTTAGGCGGCGCAGATATGCACACACAAATTTCTGGCGTAGGTGACTATTTAGCACAAGATGAAATGGATGCTCTGCGGATGTGCCGCGAGGTAGTTTCACACCTTAACTGGCGCAAGCTTGGTCCAGAGCCAAAAGCTGGTTTCGCCGAACCCAAACACAATTCTGAGGACATGCTGGGCTTGGTCTCTAAGGATCTACGCAGCCCTTTAGACATCCGTGAAGTTATTATGCGGATTGTCGACGGATCTAAATTCGAAGAATTCAAACCCCTATATGGCCCCACTCTTGTTTGTGGATGGTCTTCTATTCATGGTTACCCAGTGGGTTTAATTGGTAATAACGGCGCGCTATTTTCAGAATCAGCAGAAAAAGCTGCGCAATTTATTCAGCTGTGTAACCAAATCGACGTGCCACTGGTGTTTCTACACAACATCACCGGCTTTCTTGTCGGCACAGACTTTGAACATGGCGGCATAACTAAAAATGGTTCCAAAATGATCAACGCCGTGGCCAATTCCACAGTCCCCCATGTCACTGTAATTGTTGGATCTTCCTACGGTGCGGGTAACTACGGTATGAGCGGACGCGCGTTTGGCACCTCATTCACCTATATCTGGCCTTTCGCAAAAATCGCAGTAATGGGCCCTAAGCAAATGGCCGGGGTAATGACCATTGTTGGGCGCGGAGCCGCAGAGCGCCGCGGCGCCGACTTCGACGAAGAAGCCAATGAAAAGCGTGTAGCCATTGCAGAGCACTGGGCTGAAGAGCGATCGAAAGGTTTATACGCAACCTCAAGAGTTGCGGACGACGGCATGATAGATCCAAGAGATACAAGAGAAGTCATTGCAATGTCGCTCTCGGCTTGTCACAACAACGAAGTTAAAGGCACCAAGGAGTTCGGCACATGGCGCATGTAATCACCCCTATCACTAGACTGTTGATCGCCAACCGTGGCGAAATTGCTAGACGTATCATGCGCACGGCGCACGATATGGGAATTAGCACCGTAGCCATTTATGCAGACGGGGATGCCAACGCTCCGTTTGTGAATGAAGCTGATAGCGCCGTTGCATTGAACGGTCGCACCACAGCAGAAACCTATTTAGATGTCGGCAAAGTTTTAGATGCTTGCCGACGCAGTGGCGCCGATGCCATTCACCCCGGCTATGGATTTTTATCTGAAAACGAGGCTTTTGCTCAGGCGGTAATAGACGCCGGCTTAAAATGGCTCGGACCTACCCCAAAAGTCATTGGCTTAATGGGCGATAAGCTGTCGGCAAAAAGACTAATGGACGAAGCTGGCGTACCCACCCTCCCTGGCGTTGAAATTGAAGCCAATACCGACATTGCGGCTGAAGCTGCAAAAATTGGTTATCCGGTATTGGTAAAAGCCTCTGCAGGCGGCGGGGGTCGCGGCATGCGTGTTGTTGAAAACGAAGCTGGTCTAGTTGCCGCAGTGGAAGGTGCGAAGCGCGAAGCGGGTAGTTCTTTCGGCGACGATACCGTTTTCTTGGAAAAATGGTTAGCCACGTCGCGACACGTAGAAATACAAATCCTTGGCGATAGCCATGGTAACTTAGTTCATTGCTATGAACGTGAATGCTCAATTCAGCGCCGCCATCAAAAAATCATTGAAGAGGCGCCCAGCCCCGCAGTGGATGATGCACTGCGCTCGCGCATGGGCGATGCGGCTATTGCCGCGGCAAAAAAGCTCGGCTACTCATCTGCAGGTACGGTTGAATTTTTACTCAGTGGCGACGACTTTTATTTTTTAGAAGTAAACGCCCGCTTACAGGTAGAACACCCGATTACCGAAGAGATTATTGGCAAAGACTTAGTGCGCGAGCAAATTCGCGTTGCTGAGGGTGAAACATTGTCGTTCACCCAAGAGGACATCAGTATTAATGGCCATGCGATAGAGGCTCGGCTTTATGCAGAAGACCCGGCCAAGGGTTTTCTCCCTGCGCCTGGGCCAGTTTTAGCTTGGACACCGTCGACCATTGGCAAAGCCCGATTTGATTCCGGCGTGGAAACCGGCAGTGAGATCAGCACGCAATTTGACCCAATGATTGCAAAGGTTATTGTCCACGCCCCTACGCGCAGAGAAGCAGCTAGTCGACTGGCACGAGTACTTGAAACCACCGAGATTCAAGGTTTAAAAACTAACCGAGATTTCTTGGTCACCACTTTGCGCACGCCAGAATACTTGGCTGGGGACACCACTACAGACTTTATTGAACGGGTAAAACCGTCGCTAATTCGAGAAGTATCGCGACAAGAATTAGTTGAAGCAGCAATAGCTACAACTATAGAAGGACAAGCACGCAGACGTGCTTCTGCCAAAGTACTGGGAACCATGAGCAGTGGTTGGCGCAATTCCACCATGCCTATGGAGCGAATCAGCTATAAGTTTGGAAAAAAAGAAGAGGTCGAAGTCGCTTACAAGCGCCAGCGCAACGATGAGTTTGCAGTAATTGTAGATGACCAAGCTATGCAAGTTACTTGCTATGCAGGCGGCGAGGGTAATGTTGACCTAGACATAGACGGACGACGGCTGCATTTTAATGTTGCACCACATGTAGAAGATTGGCTTGTACACAGCAACAATGGCGACTTGCGCCTAACAGAACTACCACGCTACCCGTCTACTGATTCCGATGAAAGCGGCGGCGGCCTCACGGCCCCGATGCCCGGTTCGGTATTGGCCACTCAAGTTGTCGCTGGTGCGAAAGTCGCAAAAGGCGACCTACTCGTAATTTTAGAGGCCATGAAAATGGAACACAGAATTACTGCGCCTAGAGACGGCGTGGTGGAATCTTTGCACGTTAACGTGGGCGAACAGGTTGAGAACGCTCAACTGTTAGTAACCCTTGCTGCTGTCGAAGGAGAATAGATATGGCAGATACGCAAGCAACGCTTTACGAGATCAAAAATGGCGCGGCGTGGATTACGCTGAATCGACCAGAAAACCGCAATGCATTGTCATCAGTTTTGGTCACAGAACTGTATGACCATTTGCTTGCATCGAACGCTAATGATGTCGTGCGCTCAATAGTGATCACAGGTAACGGGCCAGCTTTTTGTGCGGGGGCAGATTTAAAAAGCCCGCCAGGACAATTGTCGGAAGGCTCATCGCGCGCAGTACCCTATGCAGATGTGCTCACTGCCATACTAGACAGCCCAAAACCAGTGATTGCCGCCATTAATGGCGCAGCGTTCGCTGGAGGTCTTGGATTGGTCGGCGCGTCAGATATTGTGATCAGCCGCGAAGACGTACAGATGAGCTTTTCTGAGGTTCGCATTGGCGTGATTCCAGCTATTATTTCAGTGGTCTGCTTGCCAAAACTAGGCGCACACCACGGGATGAAACTGTTCTTGACCGGCGAGCGCTTTGACGGCCACCAAGCCGTACATATGGGCCTAGCGCACCGAGCCGTTCCAGCAGATCAGCTGCACTCAGCAGTAGAGGAAGAAATAGCCATGATAAATCTTGGCGGCCCCATAGCTGTTCAGGAATGTAAAAAGCTGGCGCGCAGAGTGCCCACTTTAAGCACGGCAGAAGCGTTTAAAGAAACCGCCGAGTGGAGTGCACGAATGTTCCGCTCAGATGAAGGCGCAGAGGGCATGGCGTCTTTCCGAGAAAAGCGCAAACCATCTTGGATTGCGGAAAATTAACAGCGCCAAACAGAAATTTACCACAATACCTTTTATATAAGATCTATATAAAAAACGTATAGAAGCGATGCCGTAAAAAGGCGTATCAAAGAGGGAGCAGGGAAAATGACAGACGTAATACGCATTGGCAATTGCAGCGGTTTCTATGGGGATAGATTAGACGCAGCAAGAGAAATGGTTGAAGGCGGCCCTATAGATGTACTCACTGGTGACTACCTAGCTGAGTTAACGATGTCGATTTTATACAGCCAAAAACAAGCTCGTGGTGAAAATATGGGCTATGTGGGCACCTTCTTAAAGCAGCTCAAAGAAGTAGCCGTAAGTTGTAAAGAAAAGAACATAAAAATTGTTACTAATGCCGGCGGACTTAACCCTAAAAGTATGGCCGAAGAAGTAAAAAAGATACTCAAAGAATTAGGCGTCGATTCTAAAGTAGCCTACATAGAGGGCGACAATATTCTTGAAGACCTTGAGAGACTGCAAAAAGACGGCGAGTCTTTTACTAACTTAGATACTCAGGTTGCGCTCAAAGACACCGACCAACAGGCACTCACTGCTAATGCCTATCTTGGCGGTTGGGGCATCAAAGAAGCCTTGGACCAGGGTGCGGATATTGTCATTTGCCCAAGAGTCACAGACGCCGCAGTGGTTATAGGACCGGCTGCATGGAAGTTCAACTGGCAGCGCGACGACTATGATGCGTTAGCTGGCGCGCTCGCCGCAGGACACATTATTGAATGCGGAGCTCAATGTTGTGGCGGTAACTATGCATTTTTTGAGGAAGTCCCAAGCTTTAGAGATGTGGGCTACCCCATTGCTGAAATAGAAGCCAATGGCAACTTTACCGTCACCAAGCACGCGGGCACGGGAGGACTCATCTCGGTGGGCACTATCACTGCACAACTACTCTATGAGATTTCTACGCCGGCCTACTACAACCCAGATGTCATTGCACATTTCGACACTATGAAAATCGAACAAGCTGGCGATGACCGTGTATACGTCAGCGGTTGCAGAGGTAGCAGTCCCCCGCCGACTCATAAAGTCTGTTTCAATACCCGAGGACTATATAAGCAATCTATGGAGACCCTGCTCACAGGCTTGGATATAGAACTAAAAGCAGAGCGCTTCTTAGACGCAGTGTTTCACAACATTGGTGGGCGCGAGCAGTTTGAAGATGTGGACGTACATCTGATTAGAAGTGATCAGGAAGATCCTGATAGCAACGAAGTAGCTCACGCGGCTTTGCGGGTGACATTGACCAGCAAAGATCCAAGCAAATTTGGCCGTATTTTTTCGGCTAAAGTAACAGAGCTGGGTTTAGCAGGTATACCCGGCAACACAGGCAGAGGCGCAGCAGGGTTCAATGGGGATGCCGCAGTCATACACTGGCCGGCGTTAATAGACAGTCAACGCTTAACCGAATTTGTTCACGTTGGCGGCAGGACCACAGAAGTATTACCCACACAACGCTTGGACCTCGATGAAATCTATTACCAGAAAACGCCATCCGTTATTGCACCAGCGCCCATCGGGCCAGCCAAACGTATTCCGTTTGGTCGCTTGTTTGGAACACGCTCGGGAGACAAAGGCGGCAATGCGAACATGGGCGTTTGGGCGCGCTCTGACGAAGCCTATAGTTTTCTCTACGAGTTTTTAACGGTAGAAGAATTCAAGCGACTTGCCCCAGACTTTGGTGTTTACGAGGTAGAACGTTACGATATGCCAAATCTAAGGGCCATGAACTTTTACATAAAGGGTGTGTTGGGTACTGGCGCGGCGTCGAATCATCGTATCGATAAACAGGCGAAGACTTTGGGCGAATACTTCAGGGCAAAGTATATTGAAGTGCCAGAAATTTTGACTGCAGAGCTGTAACATAGCTTAGCATCCAAATAAAAAAGCCCTCCATACGAGGGCTTTTTTGTGGGCCTTCAATTCTATGAAGCCACCTGTTCAGCCGGGTGACGAGGAATATCCATAGAACTTTATCTCTATATAGTTTGCGTATCAGTTGATAACATTTACACTCCGTTGACTTGAGAGACGTATAACTTCCTTAGTCTCACCATCTCTAAAAATAACGATGTGTCCAAGTAAAGTGAAAAGTAACACTAGGGATACCTGCAACCTCAAATCCAGGAAAATTCACTGTGTTGAATTTAGACGGTAGGACTATGCTGGTTTTAGAGGGCAATAGAGAATTCAATATGTCCTTAGTAGAAAGAATATTAGTTCGCTTCACAGCAATGATGATGCTCTCATATTACGGAAAAGCGTCAGCAGGAAAATCCGGCAAACACACGAGTAATTTATAAAATACTCATAAATTTGGCCCACCAAGTACCTTAAAAGTTAACCCCATCCGGCAAAAGTCGGATTTTTTGATCAAAAAGCGCAAAACCAACTAAATTAAACAATGCAATAAGAAATGCATAACAAAGCGATTTTTTTGATACAATACGAACAAGTTCCTAGTATGAAAGTGTTTTAGGTCTTTATCGAAAATCGCAGATTTGTCGCAATGCCAATGATTTTGGATGACATTTTTCGATTTCACCAACAAATTAGAGTATAGAAAATGAGTAAAGGTACAGTAAAGTGGTTTAACGCCGACAAAGGTTTCGGTTTTATTACACCAGAAGACGGCAGCAAAGATTTATTTGTCCACCATTCTGAAATCCAATCTGGCGGCGATTATGCCACATTGAGTGACGGCCAAGCAGTTGAGTTCGAAGTTGGCCAAGGCCAAAAAGGACCATGTGCTAATAAGGTTACTGCTGTCTAAATAGCTAGTCACTAAAGACAAAACAGACATGGGCGGACTACTCGATAGTTTCTCCATGTTTGTGGCGTTGACCATCAAACAGATCCAACCCACAGCAAGCCAATAACGAACAATTAAAAAAGGCGAAGTGAAAATTAATTGAATTGCGCCTCAGAAATTCACGAACTTAGCCGGTCAGGCTGCTCATCTAAATTTTAAAACTTTTAAGTAAAACCGCGCTACGCCTCACTTTAACCATCAATGCTCAAAGCCACATCAAAAAAGACTAACAGCTGATGATTAAAATATGACTGGTGAACAAGCAAATAATCCACTACATAGAGTTACTCTTGAGACGATTGTAACCAAACTCGTAGAT
>CAJWNY010000025.1 GCA_913043815.1 uncultured Gammaproteobacteria bacterium | reverse complement strand
TAAACCGATCACTTTACCCAGAACTTATTTTTCAAAAATATTTGTATCCGTCTTCGCAAGTTTGCCCTAGTGATTGTGAAATTGGCGGCAAAACTAATTTTTAGCTCGAACTTTTCTAGTTTAATCAGTTTTTGTTAGGGCATAAAATCTAACGCCACCACAAAAACTTCGCGAGACTCTGACCTTGAGGCCTTGGGTTTAGTCATATGTACTTGTTTAAAAAAAAATTTCAAATCTTTCACCCAAGCATCTAAACCTTCGCCCTGAAAAGCCTTGATAGCCATAGCCCCATGCTGGCTCATCCAGCGGTGGCAGCTGTCTAGCGAAACATCCGCTAATTCCATTGACCTGGCTTGGTCAACAGCCCTCACTCCAGATATATTTGGGGCCATATCTGATAAAACAAGGTCAAGCTTCAGCCCGGCCAAAACTCGCTCTATCTCTTCATCCACCCTTAGCTCGCCAGCAAAACCTTCAATGACGCGTGTCCTGTCAACGCTTGTAATTGGCAGGGGGTCGATGGCAATTAGCAAACCTCCTGTCAAGCGCTCCTCCAAATAGTTCGTCCACCCTCCAGGTGCGGCGCCTAACTCTAGAACATGCAGGTTAGGCTTTACTAGTTTATAGCGCTGATCGAGCTGCTCAAGTTTGAAATGGGCACGAGAAATTTGCCCACCGCCTTGAGCTTGGCGGACAAACTGATCCTTGCGCTGACGTTGAAGCCAGCGATTACTAGATTTACTGCGTTTTACCATGCTTTTTATCAATACTCTGCGAGGCTAGTCTTATAGAATAGGCGGATGAAAAAAATTCCATTAAGCTCACAACAACGAAAATCCCTTAGAGGCATTGCCCATCATCTAAACCCTATAGTTGCGGTGAGCGAGCGAGGGCTCTCAGCCGGTATAGTAGAAGAAACTGAGAGGGCCCTTGACGATCATGAACTAATCAAAGTAAAAGTGTTCGACAACGATCGCGCTGTAAGGAACTTAATTGCTACTGAGCTCGCGCAAAAAACAGCTTCAGTAGTCTTGCAGAAAATTGGCAAAATCGCTGTTTTATATCGCAAAAATCCTAACGCAGACATCAAGCTTTCTAATGTCAGTCGATATATGAGCGCGAAAGATTTCTAAACTCCAGCCTCTCCTGAAGTAATCCATACAGAGGGCAAAGGTATTTATATCAGAAATAGGCTGTCATCTAGCCACACCCTGCCTCAACAGCTTAACGAAGATCTATTTTACCCAAGAGATACATCGGTAATCTCATACTCCATAGCACCGCCCGGAGTAACAACGCGTACAACATCATTCAGTGACTTTCCAATAAGAGCACGCGCGATGGGCGCCATTACGGAGATTTTACCAACCCGCAAATTAGCTTCATCTTCACCAACAATGCGATAAACCTTTATTTCCTCTGAGTCAGTGTCCATAAGCGTCACTGTCGAACCAAAAATGACTTTCCCAGTAACTGGAATTTTACTTACATCAATTATCTGGGCATCTGCAAGCTTGCCTTCAATTTCTTGAATTCGACCCTCATTAAAGCTCTGTTGCTCACGAGCGGCGTGATATTCGGCATTTTCTTTTAAATCGCCGTGAGCTCGCGCTTCTGCAATGGCCTGCGTGATTTCTTGGCGTAGCGCAGTTTTTCTATGCCCGACTTCCTCACGCAAACTCTCTGCACCTTCAATAGTCATTGGAATCGGCATATCAGTTAGCCCTGTTGGGAGAGGTTTTGGTGCAAGTCTTGCAGACTGGTTACTCGCTCCCCGATACCCTCTCTAATCGCAATACCAAATGCTTCGCCACCGGTTAAGGTAGTTGTATAGCACACCTTTTTAAGCAATGCCAAACGGCGAATAATTGCTGAGTGCGCAATAGATTGTCGCCCTTCTGTCGTGTTGATAATCAGATCAATCTGCTCGTTCTTGAGCATATCAGATACGTCCGGACGACCTTCGTTGACCTTTTGAATCAAACTGCACTCGACGTTAGCCGCCTTTAGTACGCGCAATGTCCCAGTGGTTGCAACCAATTGAAAACCAAGATCGATTAGATCTTTAGCCACTTTTACTACACCCGGCTTATCGGAATCTTTAACACTGAGGAATGCTCTGCCTCCGCTAGGCAGACGCTCGCCGGCACCTAATGATGCTTTGGCAAAAGCTTCACCAAATGTCAGCCCAACGCCCATAACCTCACCAGTAGATTTCATTTCAGGTCCCAAAATGGGATCTACACCAATGAACTTATTGAACGGGAAAACCGATTCTTTAACATGGAAAGCTGTAGGAATAATTTCTTCAGTAAAACCAATGCTGGCAAGTGTTTCACCGGCCATGCAGCGCGAGGCAACCTTAGCCAAAGAAACGCCGATACATTTAGACACAAAAGGAACTGTTCGAGATGCTCGTGGATTCACCTCGATTACGAAAATATCCTTACCTTGAACGGCCATTTGCACATTCATCAAGCCAACAACTTCTAGCTCAATGGCAAGCGCCTTAACCTGATCACGAATCTGATTTTGAATATCCATGGGCAGGTTATAGGGCGGCAACGAACAAGCCGAATCACCAGAGTGCACACCCGCTTGTTCGATATGCTGCATGATCGCGCCAATGACCACATTTTCACCATCACAAATAGCATCCACATCCACTTCTACGGCCTGATCAAGAAATCTGTCCAGCAAAACTGGCGAGTCGTTAGAAACGTCGACTGCATTTTGCATGTACTGTCTGAGTTCCTCAGAGTTGTAAACAAGCTCCATGGCACGGCCACCCAACACATACGAGGGACGAACAATAATGGGGTAACCAATTTCTTCTGCGCGCTCAATACCTTGCTCGGTATTAGAAGCCACTCTGTTTGACGGCTGTCGCAGCCCTAGTTTCACCACTAACTGTTGGAAACGTTCCCTATCTTCCGCGCGGTCAATAGCATCAGGACTAGTACCTATAATTGGCACGCCAAGCCGAGCTAAGTCATCTGCTAATTTAAGCGGAGTCTGCCCGCCAAACTGCACAATAACGCCCGTAGGTTGTTCAACTTCAACAATGGCCAAAACATCTTCAAGAGTGAGCGGCTCAAAATAGAGCCTGTCAGACGTATCATAGTCAGTAGAAACCGTCTCTGGATTACAGTTAACCATAATGGTTTCGTAACCGTCTTCGCGCATAGCAAGCGCCGCATGAACACAACAATAGTCAAACTCTATACCCTGACCTATGCGGTTAGGACCGCCGCCAAGCACCATAATCTTCTTCTTATTGGTGGGTAGAGATTCACACTCTTCCTCGTAAGTTGAATACATATAGGCACTGCTCGACGGAAACTCGGCGGCGCAAGTATCTACTCGACGATAAACAGGTTTAACGCCATGAGCGAGTCGGGTTTCACGTACCTCGCTCTCCGAGGTGTTCATCAAAGTCGCCAAACGTGGGTCAGAAAACCCCTTAGTTTTAACAATCCGCCACTCATTTTTTGTTAAGCTGGCAACGTTGCGAGATATGAGTTCTTCCTCGGCCAAAATCAAATCTTCAATTTCAGCCAGAAACCAATGGTCGATTTTAGTCAACTCAAACAGGTCATCCACACTCATACCAGTTCTAAAACCATCCGCCACGTACCAAAGACGGTGAGAACTGGGATTCCGCAATTCGCGCTTCAGCGCGCTGCGCCACTCAGGGTCAGCCTCATCTATCACGGGGTCGAAGCCAGCCATTCCAATCTCAAGTCCGCGCATCGCTTTTTGCAGCGACTCTTGGAAAGTTCTCCCTATTGCCATAACTTCCCCGACAGACTTCATCTGAGTAGTCAAGCGCGCGTCAGCCATTGGAAATTTTTCGAAGGTAAAGCGAGGTATCTTAGTTACAACGTAATCGATACTTGGCTCAAAAGATGCCGGAGTAACACCGCCGGTAATATCATTACCCAATTCGTCTAAGGTATATCCAACTGCCAGCTTGGCCGCGATCTTGGCAATTGGGAACCCTGTGGCTTTAGAAGCAAGAGCTGAAGATCGAGAAACACGAGGGTTCATCTCGATAACAACAATGCGTCCATCTTCCGGGTTAATGCCAAATTGAACATTTGAACCGCCTGTATCTACGCCAATTTCACGCAGCACATCAATGGATGCATTGCGTAGCAGTTGATACTCTTTGTCGGTAAGTGTTTGTGCGGGGGCAACGGTTATGCTGTCGCCTGTGTGCACGCCCATTGGGTCAAAGTTTTCAATAGAACAAACAATGATGCAATTATCTTTATTGTCTCGCACCACCTCCATCTCGAACTCTTTCCAGCCCAACAAAGACTCGTCAATCAATAATTCTGAAGTCGGAGAAAGGTCCAAGCCGCGAGTACAAATTTCTTCGAATTCTTCACGGTTATAAGCAATGCCGCCGCCACTACCGCCCATAGTAAATGATGGGCGAATAACACAAGGGAACCCTAGCTGACTCTGCACTTGAATGGCTTCTTCCATGCTGTGAGCAATGGCAGACCTGGGCGTAGAGAGGCCGATAGATTTCATGGCGCGATCAAAGCGTTCACGGTCTTCGGCCTTGTCGATGGCATCTTGGCTAGCGCCAATCAATTCTACAGAAAATTCTTCCAGTACACCTTCACGCACTAAATCTAGCGCGCAATTCAAAGCGGTTTGACCACCCATAGTAGGCAAAAGTGCGTCTGGTTGCTCGCGCTCTATAATTTTCGCAACAGTCGTCCACTCAACCGGTTCTACATAAGTTGCGTCAGCCATAGCAGGGTCGGTCATAATAGTGGCCGGATTGGAGTTAACCAACACAACACGATAACCCTCATCTTTCAGCGCTTTACATGCTTGAGCACCGGAGTAGTCAAACTCACAGGCTTGACCGATAACAATCGGCCCTGCACCAAGTATGAGGACACATTTGATGTCGGATCTCTTCGGCACCTTATACCCCTTTAGAGATGTTATCAGCCATCAAATCAATGAACTGATCAAATAAATATTCACAATCCTGCGGGCCAGGACTCGCTTCGGGGTGACCTTGAAAACCAAATGCGGGCACATCAGTTCTAGTGACACCCTGCACGGTGCCATCAAACAATGACTTATGTGTACACACCAAATTTTCTGGCAGGCTAGCTGCGTCCACGGCAAAACCATGGTTCTGACTAGTAATCATAACTGCACCAGATGATAGATCTTGCACCGGATGGTTTGCGCCGTGATGGCCGTGGGACATTTTCATTGTCTGTGACCCACTAGCCAGAGCCAAAAGCTGATGGCCTAAACAAATTCCAAATATAGGTATGCCGGTTTTTAATAAACTTTGGATTGCAATTATTGCGTAATCGCAAGGCTCTGGGTCGCCAGGCCCGTTAGATAGAAAAATGCCGTCTGGATTCAACGCCATTACCTCTTCAGCAGTAGTCTGCGCTGGTACCACTGTAAGGTCGCAGTTTTTGCCGGCCAATATGCGCAAAATATTGCGCTTTACACCGAAATCAAAAGCAACGACACGAAAAGTCTTTGTAGAGTCTGCCGGGGCGAACGTGCCATAGCCTGCGGTCAAATCCCAAGGCGTTTGCGTCCATGAACGCATCTTGCCAGAAACCTCTTGAGCCAGATCCATGCCTTGTAAGCCAGCAAAGTCACGCGCTTCACTCAAAGCCTTATTTAAACCTTCTTCAGTAGCAGCTTCGGAACCGGCCAAAATACATCCTGCCAATGCACCTTTTTCGCGAATAACTCGTGTTAGACGCCGCGTATCCACATCGGCGATAGCAATGGTGTTTTGCTCAACCAAATACTCCTGCAGCGAACCGCGCTGACGCCAACTGCTGACGCGCCTAGGCGTCTGACGAATAACTAAACCGGCCGCCCAGATACGATCAGACTCAGCGTCCTCTTCCGTTACACCGGTATTGCCAATTTGTGGATATGTGAGGGTAATGATCTGACGACGATAAGAAGGATCTGTCAGAATTTCCTGATAGCCTGTCATCGCGGTGTTGAAGACCACTTCACCAACAGTATTACCCTGCGCGCCAATGGACTGACCGCGGAAGATACTACCGTCTTCGAGCGCTAATAAAGCCGGTATCAACACCTTTCCTTAATTTGAGCTAATCAACTACGAAGATTCCCTTCGCTACTTTCTGTTTAGCTTACCGCCAGATTTTTCATCATCTGCACTTAACCAGAAAATAGCATCAAGCTACATCTCGCACCTATCTCGCTAGCACCCCATTCAGTAACTCTCTACTGCTTTTAATCGGCTTATTTGGCCTCAACCTCCTCTAAGAAAGTTGCTTTTAGAGCCCAAGCGAACCCTGCAATAGGATCGATATAGCCTATAGTCTTCACTAAAAATGGAGTGTGCGGACTGGAGAAGCATTGTACGCAGACATAGCGAAAAATGCAGCAAAAAATACTTCTGAGTTACAGGCCCAGTAAGTCTTGCATGTCATACAAACCGGGCTCTTTGCCGTGAACAAAACCTACGGCACGCAAAGCGCCTTGGGCAAAATTGCTGCGGCTATGTGCCCGATGGGTAATTTCCAAGCGCTCACCCTCACCAGCGAACATCACCGTGTGCTCTCCTACAATATCGCCGCCGCGAACAGTAGAAAAGCCGATTGTTTTCGGGTCACGGGCACCGGTATAGCCTTGGCGACCATAAATTGCATTTTTATCAAGGTTTCGACCCAACGCGTTAGCAAGCACTTCGCCAATACGCAAAGCCGTGCCTGAGGGTGCGTCTACTTTGTGTCGGTGATGGGCTTCAATAACTTCCACATCCACTTCATCTCCCAGCGCCTTAGCCGCTATTTCAATAAGACGTAAGGAAAGATTTACCCCAACACTCATATTCGGAGAAATAAATAACGGCGTACGCTTGGCAAACCGCTCTAACTGATCCAACTGTGCAACAGTAAGGCCGGTCGTACCGATCACCATGGGCTTATTATAGAGCGCGCAGATTTTTGCTAAGCCAAGGGTTGCCTCAGCAATGGTGAAATCTATCGCAACATCAAACGCATCTACCTGCGACTCAGGGTCCGCAACAATCACAACGCCTATATCACCAATACCTGCCAAAGCCCCAGCGTCAGCGCCGAGAACCGAATTACCTGAATGCTCGAAAGCTGCGCCCAAGCTAAGTTGAGGCGCCACATTGATGGCTTGCACTAATGTTTTTCCCATGCGCCCGGCGCATCCGGCTACAGCTACTCGAATCATTCGATTCCCCAAAGTCCGCATTTGTTACCTAGCAAATTCATCTAGGGCTTAAGGCCGTCAAAGAAATTTTTCACGCCATCGAACCACCTTTTCTCACGCGGCGAGTGCTTTGTATTTGCGCCCAAGGAGGCTTTGAATTCTTCTAATAGCTTACGCTGCTCATCGGACAATTTCACAGGCGTTTCTAAAACAACCTTGCACAATAAGTCTCCAACACCAGAACTACGCACCTGAGTCACACCCTTGCCGCGCAAGCGAAAAACCTTACCGGTTTGGGTTTCTGCTGGGACCTTTAGTTTTACTCGACCATCTAATGTAGGCACATCAAGTTCGCCCCCTAGGGCCGCGTCTACAAAAGAAATAGGCACTTCGCAATAAAGGTGTTTGCCGTCGCGCTCGAATATAGCGTGGTCGGCAACATCTATCTGTACGTATAGATCTCCCGCGGAGCCATTATTCGGACCCGCCTCACCTTCGCCAGATAAGCGGATTCTATCCCCGGTGTCAACGCCGGCTGGAATTTTAACTGAGAGCTTTTTGCGCCGCTCTACTCGACCCGCGCCACTGCACGAGCGGCAAGGGTCAGTAATGACACGACCAGCACCGCGACAACGCGGACAGGTCTGTTGCAATGAAAAAAAGCCTTGAGCTACTCTGATTTGACCAGCGCCATTGCAATCAGGACAAGTCGATGCGGTAGTGCCTTCTTTAGCACCAGAACCATCGCAGACATCGCAACCCGCCAAAACAGGAATACTAATTTCTGTTGCATCGCCATTAACCGCCTGCTCTAAACTTAAGCGCAGGTTATAACGCAGATCCGAACCGCGCGCTGGGCCACTTCTACCACCGCCTCGCTGACCGCCAAAAATATCGCCAAATACATCACCAAAGATGTCGCCAAAATTACCGGAGCCACCGCCGCCACCTTGGCTTTGCTGATCTAATCCTGCGTGACCATACTGATCATAAACACCCCGTTTCTCTGCATCGCTGAGCACTTCATAGGCTTCATTAGCCTCTTTAAATTTCTCCTCGGCGTTAGGGTCATCACTGTTGCGGTCAGGGTGAAACTTCATAGCGAGACGACGATAAGCCTTCTTAAGATCAGCATCTGCGGCGCCTTTATTCACGCCCAATATTTCGTAATAGTCTCGTTTCGCCATCTCTTTCCCTAAATGAACTCAGGCAACTTAACGCGCCTCTTTCTATAAAAGCCCTGCAAAAGAGCATTAAAGCGCTACAAAAAAGAAGCCAGTGTAGCGTAATAAAAACTAACGATTCAGCGGCGCTGAATTAACTGCGCTATGTTGGCCGCCCACATGCAACAACGCGGCATAGTTGATGACCATAGCCAAAAACATACGCCGCGCGATATTTATTGCATTCTATCTGCTTGTCAATATAGCCTTGTTGCTGGCGCTCTAAACCCTAATTAAGTTGGCATAGAGGTCAAGCGTTGACCAAAATAGAGATTATTGATTACCTTCTTTTTGGTCCTTGACTTCTTCAAACTCGGCGTCCACTGCATCGTCTGCCGCGCCGCTTCCAGCTTCTGGCGCTTCTGCGCCAGCCTCCTGTTGAGCGTACATCTTCTGCGCAAGCTCGCCCGAAGCTTCGGACAAAGTATTGATCTTTGCTTCGATCAAATCTTTTTCATCGCTCTTCAGCGACTCTTCCAAATCTGTTGCCGCTGCTTCGATCGCAGCCTTCTCTTCATCGGAGGCTACATCACCAGCGTCAGCCACAGCTTTACGGGCACCGTGAATAAGGCCATCAGCCTGGTTGCGCAATGTCACCAACTCTTCGAATTTCTTGTCCTCTTCAGAGTGCGCTTCTGCGTCGCGAATCATTTGCTCAATTTCTTCATCAGAAAGACCGCTAGAGGCCTTAATAACAATGGACTGTTCCTTACCTGTGGCTTTGTCTGTCGCTGAAACATTGAGTATGCCGTTGGCGTCAATGTCGAAAGCTACTTCAACCTGAGGTACTCCACGGGGCGCTGGAGGAATATCAGACAAATCGAATCTACCTAAAGACTTGTTTTGCCCAGCTTGCTTACGCTCACCTTGCAACACATGAATAGTCACTGCGGTTTGGTTGTCGTCCGCGGTTGAAAACACCTGAGTCTTTTTGGTTGGAATAGTGGTGTTTTTCTCGATCAACACGCTCATAACCTGGCCCATGGTTTCAATACCAAGAGATAATGGGCTTACATCAAGCAGCAATACATCTTTCACATCGCCTGAAAGTACCGCCGCCTGAATAGCTGCACCCATGGCCACAGCTTCGTCAGGATTCACGTCGCGACGTGCGTCTTGCTTAAAGAACCCCTTAACCTGTTCTTGCACCATAGGCATGCGGGTTTGCCCGCCGACTAAAATTACATCGTCTATGTCGCTAACAGAAAGGTTGGCATCATCCAATGCGATTCGGCATGGATCAATTGTACGACTAACCAAACCCCCTACAAGTGACTCAAGCTTTGCTCTTGTGAGTTTGAGCACCAAATGCTTCGGTCCCGTTTGGTCCGCAGTAATATACGGCAAATTAATTTCAGCTTGCTGACCGTTAGAAAGTTCAATTTTCGCCTTCTCTGCCGCTTCTTTGAGGCGCTGCAGGGCCAAGGGATCATTGTGCAAATCCACGCCATGCTCTTTCTTAAACTCATCGGCCAAATGTTCAATGATTTGAAGGTCGAAATCTTCACCACCTAAAAAGGTATCTCCATTTGTAGAAAGCACTTCAAACTGGTGTTCGCCATCTACTTCGGCAATCTCAATAATTGATACGTCAAAGGTACCCCCGCCAAGGTCGTATACTGCAATCTTGGTATCGCCACGCTTCTTGTCTAGACCATAGGCAAGAGCAGCAGCAGTTGGCTCGTTAATGATACGACGCACTTCTAGGCCAGCAATTTTACCCGCATCTTTCGTGGCTTGGCGCTGACTGTCATTGAAATATGCGGGCACGGTAATCACCGCCTCGGTAACCTCTTCACCCAGATATTCTTCCGCAGTTTTCTTCATCTTTTTAAGGATTTCAGCAGAAATTTGCGGCGGCGCTAGCTCTTCGCCATTGATGTCAATCCAGGCGTCTCCGTTACCCGCAGCAGAGATCTTATAAGGCACCATTTTTATGTCTTTCTGCACCACGTCATCTTTAAACTTACGCCCGATTAAACGCTTAACCGCAAAGACTGTATTAATAGGATTGGTTACTGCCTGACGCTTAGCGTTTTGACCGACAAGAATTTCTCCATCTTCAGTATAAGCGATGATTGATGGTGTTGTTCTGTCCCCTTCCGAGTTCTCAATTACTCGAGGATCACCGCCGTCTAAAACCGATACACACGAATTAGTTGTTCCCAAATCAATGCCAATAATTCTTCCCATTTTAAATCTCCACTTAATTTCTGCGTTGAGGCTCTCTGCGCTAATGGGCAAACCCGTACCTCGCGCATAGCCTATATATTAGGTCTTCAGCTCTTTCTTCAAGGGCTGGTCACATTTGACCTTGATCTAATTCCTTCGATTTACTCGATCCACTTACCGTTTAGAGAAGGAAACTAAGATGCCTTAACAACAATCACCTTGGCAGCTCTCGTCAAACGACCGTTAAGCACGTAGCCCTTTTGCATAACATCCATCACCGAGTTCGGTTCGGCATCTGGATTTGGCACCATGGCCATAGCCTCATGAAACTGTGGATCGAAAGGCTGCCCCAACGGGTCGATTTGCTCCACGCCAGCTTTCGCAAGAGTGTCGACAAACAGTTTGAGAGATAACGACAAGCCATCAGCAATGGCTTTAGCGCCCTCGCCAAGCTCTGAATTTTCTGAAGTCTCGATGGCTTTTTCCATGCTGTCCACTACCGGAAAGAGGTCTGCGAGAAGTTTTTCAACGGCAAACTTATGCGCATTTTCAACATCTCGTTGAGCCCTTCGGCGTACGTTTTCCATTTCAGCAATGCTGCGTAAAAGCTGATCCTTAGCTTCAGCCAACTGCTCGCCCTCCGCTTCGACCTCGTCATCAGCCTGTCCAACATCACCAGCAGCCATTTCTTCTTCTGGCGCGCCTGAAATCTCGTCAATTTCATGCTGCTCTGCAGAATTTTGCTGATCGTCTGATAGTTGGTTTTCTTCTTGATCTTCACTCACTCGGTCACTCCCAGTTTTTTCACTGTGGCGGCATATATAAGGGTATCTAGATCGATAACAAGGGCAAAAATGAATTAATCCGGAATAGAGACCGATTTAACCCACAAAACGGGCCCAAGGAGGCGAAAAGAAGGAAAAAAAATGAGCAAAACCGGTGATTTAGGCAACTCGATTAACTGTAGCGCATAGCCGCACTAAGCACGCGGGCAGTGACATCTACAACGGGAATTACATCCTTGTAATCCATTCGGGTAGGCCCAATTACTCCCAAAACACCAGCCAACTCGCCATTGACCTTGTAAGAAGAGGTGACTAAAGACATCTCGCCCAATGGGCGATAGCCGGACTCTTTACCTATAAATAACTGAACACCGGAGCTTTCAATACATTGATCTAACAGATGTAAAACGATGCCTTTTTTCGAAATAGCCTCAAACAATGATTTCACTTTATCCGTATCCGGCGTGAAATCTAACAAACGCCGCTCGCCGCTGACTAAAAGTTCTTGGCCATCTCCCTCCACTTCTTTTGATTCAAAGGCCTTAGCTGCCATATCCAGTGCTCGCTGCATCAGTTGATCCATGCGGTCTTTATCATCCTGCATGCTTTCAACTAGAGCCTGGCGCACCTGCATAAGAGGTTTACCACCAAACTCCCTATTCAGCAAAAGCGACGCTTGAGTCAATTCATTGTCAGAGAACGGTTTATCGAGATGGATAACGCGGTTTTGGACCTCTCTGTCACTGAGCACCAAAATGACTAAAATACGCAACTCGTCTAAACGCAAAAATTCTATTTGCCGCAGGCTAACTTGATTGCGGCGCGGCGTAGTGATCAGGCAGGTCATTTGAGTAAATTGCGACAAAACATTGGACGCCGCGCTTAACAATTCAGACGAGGACATATTTGGGTTCAGCTCGGCTTCAATTTCTTTAGTTCGAGAATCTTGCCACGGCTCAACACTCAACAGCGTATCTACAAAAAAGCGAAGACCAAGCTGCGTGGGGATTTTGCCCGCGGAAGTATGAGGCGAACTGACCAAACCCAGGGCTTCAAGGTCGCCCATAACATTACGCACGGTGGCCGAGGAAACCTGAACCTCAGGTAGCATGGCCAAGGCCTTGGAGGCGACCGGTGTACCCTCAGCTATATAATGTTCGACCAACAACTTGAACAGCTGTTGCGCGCGAGGATCGACATCATTTTCCATCGAAGTTGTACCTGACCATTTTTGCTTAATAAGTTGCTAGGCAAATCACTTTGACTTGTCCAGATTCTCGAATGTTCTCAGAGTAAAGTGGACATTTTAAAAAAAGAGTTTTCGGAGAACGCCACTTTTCCACCCCGCTACAAAAAACAAAACATTGATCCTAATCAGACAGTTTTTCTTGCAAAGGAGTTAGTAACAGTGAAAGTACCAGTGATAGCGCGATCATGCATCATTTGATGATAATCTAAACTCCATTATCGCTGCATTGATAAAATCAAAATGTTGAAACAGCTGACCATTCGTAATTATGTCCTCGTCGACACCTTAGACGTGTCCTTCAAAGCTGGCCTAACCGGTATTACTGGAGAATCTGGCGCAGGCAAATCCATATTGCTCGGCGCTTTAAGTTTGCTTTTGGGAGAACGAGCTAAAACCGACTGCGTTAGACCCGGGGCGGACAAAGCCGACATCAGTGCCGAGTTTGAATTATTGCCATCCGGTTTTCTGCAAACCAAGCTCGCAGCGGATGATATGCTAGAAGGCGGCAACACAGATTGCCTTGTTCGCAGAGTAATCAGCACAGAGGGCCGCTCGCGATCGTTCATCAACAATATCCCCGTGACATTGCAGTATTTGAAGGACATTAGCGAGCATCTGGTAGATATCCAAGGTCAAAATGAACACCAACGCCTTTTAGATAGAAATGTACAACGAAGCTTACTAGATGATTACGGCAAGCTGGCAAGCCAGAGTACAAAAGTCTCTGGACTCTATAAAACTTGGCAAAATACAGTGCAAGAAATTGCCAAACTAAAAGACGTCATAACCGCCCACGAAGATCGGGAAACCCTTTTAAAGTATCAATTAGAGGAATTCGCAAACTTATCAATTGGCGAAAATGAGTTGGCGCAACTTGAGGTAGAGCAAAAGAGATTAGCCCAAGCCCAAAGCATTCTGGAAATACTTGGCAGAGCCAACGGTAATTTAGAAGAACTGGATGACCTGCGCCAAACGGCGCGCATGCTCACTGAGCTAGATGATTCGCATAAAGATCTTGCAGTTGCCAAAGACACTCTCGTTTCTGCACTAACTCTACTTGATGACGCAGCCCGAGATTTACGGCGCTACCAAGATCAAGTGGTCGTAGACCCGGGTGCACTATTAGAAATCGATGAGCGCATCAGCGCAATTTTGGAAGTGGCGCGCAAGCATAAAATTCAGCCGGAACACGTTTCCAACTTCGCTCAGGAGTTGCAGCAAGAATTCGACAGCATGGCCTCTGATACCACGATGCTCGATGAACTCTCTGCCAAAGAAGGAGCACTCGGCGAAGAATACTTCGCCAACGCTAAAAAATTGTCTACTGCCAGGCGCAAGCAAAGTGGGGGATTCTGCAAGGACGTTAACGGATACATTCAAGCCTTGGGCATCAAGGACGGCGCTTTAAGCATTGTCTTTCACGATCAACAAAGCGAGCACGGTTTGGAACAGGTCGAATTCCATGTCACCACGAATGCTAATTTTGCCGCCGGTCCGCTGGGCAGAATTGCTTCAGGGGGCGAGCAGACCCGCATCAGCTTGGCCATTCAAATCGTGGCAGCGGCCAATAGCGCCCTGCCCTGTTTGATACTAGATGAAGCTGACGTCGGCGTTGGCGGCACAACCGCAGATACCGTTGGCAGAATTTTGCGCGACCTTGCGGACCACACCCAAGTGCTCTGTGTCACACACGCTCCACAAGTTGCCGCTCTTGGCCACAACCACATGCGCGTTAGCAAGCACAAAGACCAAACGGTTATTGAGCCGTTATCCCAAGACAATCGTATTGAAGAGCTAGCTAGAATGTTAGCCGGCGCAGGTGTAACCGAAAAAACCAGAGCCTATGCAAAAACGCTTTTACAAGAGGCTCACCCCAAGTAATGTGCCCGAATATCGAGAAAAAGACTCTACTAGCAATCAACACTGGTCAGCACCTACAGGGGTGGTTAATATCCGCGCCATGAAAAACCTAATGATCTCAGTAATCAGCATTACCCTTCTAGGTGGGTGCGGCTTATCTAACTTTAAATTCTCAAATTTAAAAATACCTCGAGTTTATAAAATACCTGTACAACAAGGGAACGTGATCACCCAAGAAATGGTCAACCGGCTAAAACCAGGCATGACAAGGAATCAAGTGTCCTTTGTTATGGGAGATACGGTCCTTCAGGACCCCTTCGAGCGCAATCGCTGGGTTTATCTTTACACCTTAGAAGTGCCAGATTTTTTTAACCAACAACTAAAAATGATTTTAGATTTCGACGATGATCTGCTGACGACTATTTCAGGCGATTTAGCGCCAATCGCTAAAGCCCCAGATACAGCAGACGCTGGGCCTGCGACTGAAGCCAGCGACGTTAAGCAAACAACCGTTAAACCGTCTGAGACTTAGCTCTGAGTCTGCGCGCTGTTTTGGCGTCAGCAATTAGCGGACGATAAAACTCCAAACGATCCCCACCCTTAAGCAAGCGATCAGGGCCGCAGACTTCGCCAAAAATACCAACAGCTAATTCATCCAGGCCCAAGTCTTTGCTCATTGGATGCAAGCGCAAAAGGTCTAGACAAGCGGCCACATTGGCGCCCTCATCCACATCTAATTCAATATGGCGCTGATCATTAAGCTCGGCATAGACTATTTCAATAAGCACTATTTGTCCTCGGGCTGCTGTGCGTAGATGTCACCTATATCCTCAATTCTTTGGGTAAAGGCCGCGACCATTCTGTCCGCAACGCTGCTCGCCATTGGACTGAGTAAGCGAGACAACATACCTTGAGCCACAAACTCCAAGGTGAGATCAATGCGACAACCGTCATCACTCAGCGGCTTAAAAACCCATACGCCTTCCAGTACTTCAAAAGGCCCTTCGTCCAAAGTCATCTCAATGCGCTTATTAACAACGAAGGTGTTGGTAGTCACAAAGCTATAAGCCATTCCCTTTGCTCCGGCAGTAACTCGTGCTTTGACTCCTTTCGAGTCACCCTCACCAACAACCGCTAACAATTCCACGTTATTGCATCCGGGCAAAAATTGCGGATACCTTTCAACATCATTAACTACGCCAAAGGCAACATTGGCCGGCACCATTAATAAAGATGAACGGGTCAGTACTGTCATAAATTGAACAAGTTTTGGATCAATGGCCAAACGGTATATATGAATATGGCCAGCACACCAAGAGGAGCCAAAATGCCAGCAACAATGCGCCAGGCCCATGAAACAGCGGGGCTAGAGATACCTAGCTGTCGATTGATCATATCTCTAGGCAGCAACCACGCGGCAAAAATTGTGATCAACATCCCACCCAAGGGCAGCATGATATTTTGTGAGAGGTAGTCAACAAACCCGAAGAAATTGAGTTCACCTACAACAAAAACGTCTGACCAAATATTGAATGAAAACACTGTCCCCAAACCTAATACCCAACACACCACACCAAGGCTTATAGCAACACGCTGACGCTTTGCGTTGTACTCTTCAGTGAGGTAAGCCAGCGCAGGTTCGGTAAGCGAAATAGCCGAGGTAATGGCTGCAAAACTGATCAAGATAAAAAACACAGCGCCAAAAAAGGCGCCGAAAGGCATCTGGCCGAAAGCTAAAGGTAGCGTCACAAAGGTCAGGCCCGGTCCTTGGCTGACTTCCAAACCGTTCGCAAAGACAATTGGGAAAATAGCTAACCCGGCGGCAATGGCAACTACAGTATCTAAAAGAGCAATGGTCACAACTGTAGTACTTAACCTGGCATCTTCGGGCACATAGGCACCATAGGCCATCATAGTGCCCATGCCCAAGCTTAGGGTAAAAAATGCTTGGCCCATCGCAATGAGCCAAGCCTCCGGACCAACGGCGTCCCATTTCAGATCAAACATAAAAGCCCAACCCTGAGCAAAACCACCAGAGTTAAAGCTGTAAATAAGCAGAACAACAAGCAATATGAAGAGCGCGGGCATAAACCATTGAATAGCTCTTTCAAGACCTGCAGTAACCCCGCGGCCAACAATCCAAATAGTTACCACCATGAAGGCGGTTTGATAAGCAACCATTCGCATTGGATCCGCTTGCAAATCAGTAAATGCTTGGGCAACAAAATCGCCACCGGCTCCGTCAAAAGTGCCATTGGCTGTTAGCCAAAAATAGTTGATTGCCCAACCGGCAATAACGGCGTAGTAGGAAAGAATAAGAAAGCCCGTCATCACTCCCAGCCAGCCCAATAACGCCCAGCGCTGACTCCGACCTGCTTTTTTCGCCAAAATACGCATTGTATGAATTGGGCTAGAACGGCCCTCTCGGCCCATTAGAACTTCGGAAATCATGATAGGAATGCCGACTAAAGCAATACAAACAAGGTAAATAAGAACAAAGGCTCCGCCGCCATTTTCGCCCGCGATGTATGGGAATTTCCAAATATTACCCAAGCCGACGGCAGATCCGGCAGCAGCTAAAACAAACAACCACCGGCTAGACCAGCGATTTTGAGAGGAATTGTCTTTTAGAGCCATAAAGCGTTTATAATTCTTTAAAGGGTGTGCAGTTTACTACTGATCTCGCAGAGTAGCCTAGAGATTGCTATGTACGGATAACAACCTGATATACTCCTCTCCGCCAAAAATCCTAAACAAAACAAAGTACACAGCCATCATGGCCAAATCAGCTAAGAAATCCAGTCCGGGCACCATCGCGCAGAACCGAAGAGCGCGGCACGACTATTTTATCGAAGATCGCTTTGAAGCAGGTCTGATGCTGCTTGGCTGGGAAGTAAAAAGTATTCGCGACGGCAAAGTGCAGATAGCCGAAGGTTATATCAACTTACATCAAGGTGAAGCCTATTTGGCTGGCTGTAATATTACGCCGCTACTCAGCGCATCGACCCACGTCATAGCTGAACCACAGCGAGTGAGAAAATTACTTTTACACGCCAAAGAACTGGCGCAGCTTTTTGTTGCCAACCAGCAAAAAGGCTACACTATTGTGCCACTGGCGATGTACTGGAAAGGCAATAAAGTAAAAGTTGAGATAGCCCTAGGTAAGGGTAAGAAGCAACACGACAAACGCGCCACTATGAAAGAAGGAGATTGGCAGCGCGACAAGCAGAGGTTATTTAAAACTTCAGCCCACTAACGCTTCGCCGCATTTTTTATGCGGGCAAACATACTGGGACCGGCTCTAAGCGAGAGTAGATCGGCGCCAAGCAATCATTTCAATTGCGGCTACTGCCGCCTCGATGCCTTTATTGAACTCATCGTCTGACGAGCGATCAATGGCTTGTTGCATCTCAAAGACGGGCAAAATTTCAACAAGTATTGGCCGGCGAAAGTCGTGCATCACGGAACCAAGTCCACGCATGCTCTCCTCACTGATCATCTCAAAGTGCAACGTATCGCCCTTGACGATGATGCCAAAGCACACAATGGCGTCTATTTTGTTTTCGGCGTTGTCCTCCGCAATACTGGCGTCTTCCGCCAGCAAGTCCCTGGCAGCTAGGGGTATTTCAAGACACCCGGGTAAAATATATTCGTCGATCTGGGTATAGCCTGCGTCTTCAAGAACGCTTCGACAAGCATCAGCCATACTTTGCACATGCTGCAAATGCCACTTGGACTTCAAAATACAAATCCTGCCAGGGGTAGTCACCTTTGGCAGATTTGAAATATCGACTTTAGCTTTCACCAGCTTCACCTTCGCCCACATTCTTTAACGAGGCGTTAGCAAGGGTCCAAGCTCCTGTAACGTCATTGCATTGAATACGATCGTCACGTGCAAGCTCGCTAAAGTCTGCTCTAAGTTGCCACATACCAGATGGCGCATTACGCGCGCGCAATACATCTGCAACCGCACCAGCCTTAATGCCCGATTGATTCTCTTTTATAAGTTCTTCAATAATTTGGAAAACCTCTTCAATTCTTTTACGCTCAGTACTCACTACCCACTCCCGGTGCTCAATAATCGACGCAAATTAGTACCAGAAAGTACTCATTCTCGCCAAGGTTTCTGCTTCTGATAACTCAGAAGATGCTGCTCCAATTCTTGTTGAACGCTCTCATCTTCATCCAACGCCGCAGCAATGGCCTGTTCTTGAGTCACCAATGCGTCTTCGAATAATCCAGACTCTGCGTACGCTGCGGCTAATGTATCCAAGTATGCTGCGGAAGCCTCTAGGCCAACAGCTTTTAATGCATGCTGCAGAGATAAATCGCCATCGCGCAGTTCGCCCACTTCGCTTGTCGCTAACAACCACGCTAAGTCATTATGACTTTGCGCGCCACCAAATTTGGTCGCCCTCGAGAGCCACTGTAACGCACGATCATCTTGGTCGATGCCCAGCAACATATAAGCGAAGGCCGAGTGCGCGTACTCATCCCCAGCTTCAATGCCACGCAGATACCAAGACTCGGCTTGCTGCAAATCTACCGACCGTCCCAAGCCAGCTTCAAACATATGTGCAATGCCTGCAAAGCTCTGAGCCTGACCCAACTCAACACCGGCCATAAATAGTTGAAAGGCTCTGTCATAGTTGACCGCAGTGCCGATACCTGACAAATATGCGTAAGCCAAACGGGCGTAAGCAGATTCTGCGCCCGCATCCATGGCTTGTTTTAACAACTCAAAAGAACGCTCATCAGCCGCGGCTTCACTTAGCTCAAATTCGTCTTTGCTATACATATACGCTAAAGCCACAAAAGCATTCGCTTCGCCGGCAGCGAATGCGCGCTCGTACCACATCCGAGCCATTGCAGGATCCGGCGAATCGGTTGCCTCTTGACGATAGCTACGCGCCATTTGCACCATTGCAAATGCATCACCCTTGCCTTCTGCGACCGCCGATAACAAACTTCGCGCGCGAGTAAGGTCTTTAGAAATACCGTTGCCTTGGAGTAAAGCAAAGCCTAAGTAAGCAGACGCGCCCTGATGACCCGCGTCAACCGAGCGCTGAAATAATTCCACTCCAAGCGCCGGATCAGCTTTTGTGCCCAGTCCCTCGTAGTGCGCACGGCCCACCATAAACAGTACAACAGGATTATTTGGACTGAACTCCAGGGCACGATTAAAATCTCGGAGCGATGAAACCGGCAAACCTTGAGCAAAATAACTATAGCCGCGCAGGTAAAAGGCCTTACTGCGCAGGTCGGGCGGAATATACGGGTCCACTAAAGCCGGCTCTAAGTAACTGCGAGCAAGACTAAAATCGCCCTCTTCGATCAATGCAACCGCGCGATCAATATAGCTCCGACTGTCTATCGCAGAGGACTGTGCCGCGGTAAGAAGCCCAATTAAAACGCAAAAACTCAAAAAATATTTTTTCATCCCATAACCTTAACATTACAGCGAAATCTGCCAACCGAAGTAAAGGCGAAAAATGATGACAAAAGGATCTGTATAGCGTGGTAACATCGCGGCCACCATAAGAGAGAGGAACTGTTTTCAATAACAGATTGCCGAATCGAATAGGTTTATTTGCTGAGCAGAAGCAAGGCGGTCATCACTCCAAGCTACGCGATCTAAAAAGACGATCTTTGAGCAATAGTGGTGAAATGTAACTTGATACAAGCACTATAAATAAACATATGTAAGCCAGTAGAATTTAGGGTGACATAGTTTCTTGGATGCGTTCTGCGTCGGAAGGTTTGCTTTCAACAAGGGGCGCCAAAGGAACTATCTAGTCAACAATCTTATTGGGGGCGACATGGTTTCGACGCGGGTATCAAAATTTGAGGTGCATGCCGAGAGGGTAGTGACTCTCGTAAAACAATCGCTGTAACTTTATAGTTGCCAACGACGAAAACTACGCACTAGCGGCCTAAAAAACCCGCTTACGTCCATGATTCGTTTCTTGCTAGGAGAAATGGACGGCAAAACAGCAAGATCGCGCGGATACCTCGCCCGGGGTTGAACCGTTAAAACCAATCGGGATCGCAGAAAGTACCCTGACCGTCGGGTCACTGGACGCTAAATTAATAGACGGACCCTAAGCATGTAGAGCCAATAATGGCGAGTCAGCGGACGCGGGTTCAACTCCCGCCGCCTCCACCACTATACGGCCCTGGGGCATACAAAGTTAAAGAAAAACTTTATATATTACAGGGCCTTATAAGTTTTCCCGCCCAAAAACGTTTTTGGGAGTATTGCAATATCTAACATCAAATGTAACATTCTGAAGGACTCAGGATCAGTCGTTACTTTGGCTAATACAACACAACCCCTTACCAATACCCAAGTCGATCGATCAAAGCCACGTGACACCGAATATAAAATCGGTGACGGCCATGGGTTATTTCTCGCTATCAAACCCAGCAGGAAAAAAACCTGGATATTTAACTACCAGCGGCCCATTGCAAAACGTCGGCCAAGATCTAAGGAGAATTCACCATGCTCAGGCTCATTATTTTCGCTTTTTTGATGCTACCGCAATTGGTTTCAGCGGCCGAAGCCGCGGGTCGAGTATTTCTAGATACCAACAAAAATGGCTTGCTCGACGGTTCAGAGCGCGGCATGGCTGGCGTTCGCGTAAGCAACGGCCTAGACGTAGTTACAACAGATAATGAGGGTCGATATACCTTACCAATAGATGAGCAGAGCATTATTTTCCTTACCAAGCCTCGCGACCACGCGATACCGGTAAATGGTCATATGCTTCCTCAGTTCTACTACATTCATCAGCCTGAAGGTTCGCCAGCAGGCATGCGCTATGCCGGGATAACCCCCACAGGCCGGCTGCCCGAGCAAATCAACTTTCCACTTATCGAGCGAGAAGAGTCCCAACAGTTTGAAGCGATTTTATTTGCCGACCCGCAGCCTCAGACCCAGCGAGAACTCGACTATATCCGCGATGATGTTATCGCCGAGCTAATCGGCACCGATGCAGCCTTTGGCATGACTATGGGCGATATTTTGTATGATGACCTATCTATGTTCCCGCGCTACAACGCGCTGATAGCGCAGATCGGCATCCCTTGGTACAACGTGCCCGGTAATCACGAGATCAACTTCGAAGCGAAGAATGATAAAAACTCGTTAGAGACGTTTAAAAAATTTTTCGGGCCTCCTTACTATGCTTTTGAATACGCAGACGCCCTCTTTGTCGTGCTCGACAATATCGACTACAAAGGCAAAGGCGAAGCGGACCCCGGCGATATACGAGGCAATGGTGGCTACGAAGCCCGTATTAGCAGGCGGCAACTGCGCTGGCTTGAAAAAGAACTCGAGTCTGTCGACAAAGACCGCCTCATTTTTGTCGCAACCCATGCCCCACTCGGCAGTGAAGATGGGAATTACGCCACTGACAATAGAGAGAGTTTATTTCGCCTGCTCAGTGGTCGCCCGAACCTCTACTCAGTAGCCGGTCATACCCATACGACCAACCATGTCTACTTCGGGGAAGAAGACGGATTCGACGGCCCGGGAACCTTTCACCATCATGTGTTGGCGACAGTCTCTGGCTCTTGGTGGAGCGGGCCATTTGATGAACGCGGCATCGCCATCAGCGACCAGCGCGATGGCACGCCCAATGGCTATCACATCCTCGAGGTT
Organism: uncultured Gammaproteobacteria bacterium; assembly: GCA_913043815.1. Classification (GTDB taxonomy): domain Bacteria; phylum Pseudomonadota; class Gammaproteobacteria; order Pseudomonadales; family Azotimanducaceae; genus UBA4421. Next base: position 14,428 of record CAJWNY010000025.1, on the reverse strand, counting down.
GACTCGACAGATCTCGCAGTTCGCTTCAAAGGCGCAGGCAAACCTGCAGGACAACAAATGCGCATTCGCTTCGATGTGGCGCACCACCAGCTACAGGCCAATGGTATGCGTGACTTTAAGGCTGGTCAGCTACTCGATGGCAGAGTGTCTCAGGACGAGTTGGCCGCAGCCTCAATTATGGTGAACCTGTTCGATGGCGGCCCTAAATCCTTAGTCAGCTACCGAATCAACAACGGAGAATACCAGCCGCTGGAGCGGACCCTACGCAAAGACCCCTACATGCTTGAGCAATTCGTACGGCATAAGGAGGACAAAAAATCCTTTGTGCAGGCTACGGTCGCAACCCACTTATTCGAAGCGAACTTGCAAGCCGATCTTCTGCCCGGCGTGCACACTGTCACCGTGCGGGCGGCCGATGAATTCGGTCGAGTTCACCACGGGCATGCAGTGATAGAAATAACAGCTGGCTTTGCTGGTAGCGAAAAAGGCGTGCACTACCCGTCGAAATAATCCAGTAACCGTGGGAGCAGAGGCGCTAGGCCTCAATACCCTAGCGTTCCCAGTGCTTGGAGCACTTGTTAGGCTACTAATAGTGGCGACTGGCCTTTATCGGGTGGGGAGCGAAACTTCTATAGCTTCAGCATTGTATTTAGTCTGAGGGGCTGCAATCGTCTACGAAGTTTTAGTGGCGGTGGGCTTACGACTTGGTCCGTGGCATAAATGAAAGAGTTTCATCTCCTGCTTCAACAACATACAGACCCTGAATAGCAATTTTATTAAGAGAAAAGAAATAGTTTAAAATGCTTCAAATAATTTAAGCAATCAAATCTCAAAAAAAAATGACAATAAGCAGAAGCGAACAGATCAAAAAGAAGGAATGTGTATGATCGATATAAACGGCATGGCCCACGTCGTTATCACTGTCAGCCAGTTTGATAAGGCACATAAATTTTATTCAAGCTTGTTGCCGGAATTTGGCATGACCAAAGTGGAAGACGGTCCAGATTTTCTTTACCACGTGGGTGCTCGCACAGCGATAGGCATACGCAAGTGCGACCCAGAATTTGCAGAAGAAGTGTTTCAGCAATATCGAGTGGGCTTACACCACATCTGCCTCCGAGCTAGGAGCCGTAAAGATATCGACAAAACCGCAGAACTGGCAGCCTCTCTTGGTGCCAGCATCATCCGTGGCCCAGAAGAACGCGACTGGGCGCCAGGCTATTACTATGTGCTGTTTGAAGATCCGGATGGTATAAGAATTGAGGTCAACTACGTACCCGGCGTTGGGTTATTTGATACGGGGCAGAGTTTTGGATCAGGGGAAGATTACGTTCGTCAGAATGGAGAAGATCTTCAACCACTAAAATAAACTTTAGTCTCTTTGCCACGGTCTAATTCATAAGCACTAACTTGCCAATAATTTTGCCCGCTAATTGATCCTTCAGAGCCTCTTGATAATCGGTCATCGGCCGGCAAACAACCTCGGCGGGTACGAGCGTGCAGTCCGAGGCCCAGCCCATAAGCGTATCCATCAATTCTAGATTAATCCTTGGGTTGGCACGAAACTCACCGCCCCAGTCTACGCCAACGATGGAAGATCTTTTTAACAGAGGAAGGTTGAGCGGAATCTTCGGAATTTCACCACTGGCAAAGCCCACAACTAGAAACCTGCCCCCGGGAGATAAGGACCGAAAAGCCGCTTCAGCCTTATCGCCGCCGACTGGGTCGTAAACCATGTTTAGCCCGTCACTACTAATCAGTTCCTTAAGGGCGCCCCGCCAATCTGGATCTGTGTAGTCAACTGTGTGATCTGCGCCAAAACTCAGAGCAGCCCGACGTTTTTCATCGCTAGAAGCAGCGGCTATGACGCGTGCGCCTATTGCTTTGGCGACGCTAATAGCGGCAGAACCCACGCCACCGGCAGCGCCTAAAATCAGTAGCGTTTCGCCGGCTTTGAGGTGACCGCAATCTCTCAACCCATACAAGGCAGTTGCATAATTGATATAGAAGCCAGCGGCAATGTCATCAGAGAGGTTAGAAGGAATTTTCACCAAGCTTGAGTTGGCAACGGAAACGCTGTCTGCATAGGCGCCATTGCTGGCCATGCCTAGGACGCGGTCGCCAGGTTGTACATGGGTTACGCCCTCGCCAGCGGCGCTAACCACGCCTGCAAACTCACTGCCCGGGTAATAGGGCAAAGGTGGTTTAACCTGATACAAGCCTTGCACCATCAGTCCGTCAACAAAGCCAACGCCTGCCGCGCTGATTTCAACCAACACCTCACCCGGTCGAGGTGCAGGCGTTTCTACCTCTATACGTTGAAGGTTTTCTGGAGGCCCAAATTCATTACAGCACACTTTTTTCATATCGTTCCTCTCTTACCCGGCATTCACCTGACTATACGAGCAAGCCATCTATTTTTGACAATTGCGGTACAACTTATCAAGAAACTTTCCTTTTAGGCAATTGATCGGACTTGATCGCAGATTCCTTCTAGTCAGACAGTTTTCGCGAGGCCGCTACGATCCAGGAGAAAGCCCTTCGTATTTTTCTGTCAATTCGGGTAGCTCAATCCAAGGCTGCTTGCTTTCGACAAAGATGTCCATTGTAGGTTGCACCCAAGCCTTATCATCAAGGCTTGACGCTTTAATCGCTTTTAAGCCATCAAAAGCCTCGGGCTTTACGGCAAGCGGTGTCCCACATTGCGTGCAACAATAACGATGCAAGACGCCACCAGAATCGCTGCTGGAGAAGTAACAAGTCAACGAGCCCTTAATCTCTAAGTCAGCTTCAAGTACAAAATTGCGGCGGTACATGGCGCACCGGCGAATTGCTGACAGTCGTTGCAATGACAATTAAGAACCAGCTGCGGTGGGTTATTAGCTACAAATCGCACGGCGCCGCAATTGCAACCACTCAACAGAGGAAGCTGCATATTTACTCCAGATATTATTAGTTTTTTAAGGGTGCTGTGTACCTAGCGCGTTTCTGACACTATGCAAAGTCGCTCAAGGATAAAAAAGAGATACGCTTCTCTAGCAAGTCAAGTCGACATATTGTGAATGCGCTAGAACAACAACTACCTAATTAGAGACAGGGACATCCGCAAAATTTCCTGAGTGTTAGAAAGAACAAAACTGCCCATTTGCTGCAACATTTGCTCCTTCGCCAACCTCGCACTTTGAAGCGCAAAATCAGCATCCATAGCTCGAGACTTTGCCGCGTCAAACTGTATAGACGTTTGCAACAGCCGCTCCATACCAAAGTCTATAGAGGATTGTAAAGCGCCTAACTTAGCCTGATTGTTTGCGGAATTCTCGAGAGCGCCATCAACAATCGACAAAGCACTATTTGCGCCAGCATTGGTAGAAATATCTATTGTAGCCACCGTATTCAAACCAGAGACAATATCGTTAGACCTAATTTCAACATAGTTCGCGGCGAATACAGTTGAATAAGAGCTGCTATCGTCTCCGCCCAGTCCATATAAGCGGTCAGCCATCTTACTGAACTCGGCTTTGTCTAAATTGCCAGATTTTTTCTCCACAGCAATATTGTCAACACGTAGGCTCGCATCTCGAGACACCAATGGATAGTCGGAAGCCTGCACAGTAATGTTGTCGACATATAAGTTTGCGCCAGCCGCTCTGCCGCCTGATGCATCCCAAGTACCTGCAACAAACACAAAGCGGTAAACACCGTCAGCATCAACGTTTTTAGAAACCGTAGCCCAAGAAGTACTTGCGCTTCCGGTAGCACCGGTTTCATTCAACAACTCCTCAACGTGGCCGGTATTTTCATTAACGAGATAGCCAACCACATCGTACGCATCCGATCCGCCGGTAGCACGCCAGTCGAATCCTACAGAGTCGCCCGCCTTCAAGGTTACAGATTCATTGCTGACTAGGTAGGGTCCATGCAAAATGCCATAACCATTTTGAAGCTGGGCGGATGATTGCAACTGGAGAGATAGGCCACTTCCGGTAGACGTTTCTGTCGACAGCTGAGCGACATAAGAGGCTGAATTAGGCGCCGTAGAATCATGCGGCGCAGCGCCAACAACGTTCGCTGGAAATACTGTGTCGGTGGCACTGGGTTGACCTGCGATATTATCTAGGCCATTAAGGCGCACTTGGCTAGTATAGGTCGTCCAACCAGGGATACTTGTATTGCCTGCACTGCCATCTTCAAAATCTCCATTGGTAAAGGTGACAGCTTCGTCACTGCGCACACCGCCAACAAAAACTACCTTGTAGTTGCCTGCCTTTTCAATAGTTTGATTAACTGCTGCCCAAGAGCTCGACGCGCCACCACTGCCTGTGGCATTTAGCAGCTCTTGAGTTTCGCCAGTTTCTTCATCAATTACATAGGCATATACATCATAGTCAGCTGTTCCAGCGAGTCCTCGCCAATCAAAAGAAAGCTTGTCTCCTGGTTCAAGTGCATACGTCTCAGAACTTTCAAAAACTGGACCATGCACAATACCAACAGTAGGCACTTTAATTGGCCCGCTTTGTAACTCCACAGAAAAGCCGCTGCCGGATGACGAATCGGCAACCCGTTCAATGCTAAATGTAGCGTCTTCATAGGGCGCCTTTGCATCACCTACTGTGTCCAACAGGCCGTTACTGAAAGCTGGTAATGTTTCGTCTATCGGAATGTTGTGATTACTTAAGCGCGTTTCACCGTCGAGATTAACCCGTTGACTGTAACTGTCCCATTTGGCAAAGCTTCCAGAGCCTGCGGCTTCATCGTCAAAACCTGCCTCAGACAGCCCATAAGCAAAATTGAATCGGGCCAAGCCGTTTGCCAAATCAGAGGCAGCTGTATCTAGCAACCCTACAAGGTCGGCAGACTCGCCATTGCCCTTAAATAACTTACCGCCCACCACCGACAGCTCATCTTTTACAACTGAGGCAACGGAATCTTGGGTGATTTTTTTCTTTTGATCATCATCGAAATGACTAACTGCTGAATCATTACGAATTGAAAAAACATTGTTAGACGACAACTTAATACTGCCGGAAACAATGGTTGTGTCGTTAGAACCTGAACCGTCTAAACTAACAACTGCACCAACTAAATCTCCAACACCGCCAGCCCAACCAACTTTTTGCACCCTAAGCGAGTTAAAGGTCACCCCAGCTCGTTCATTTTCAATACTGATATCTTTGCCGCTTCTATCCGTTAAGTGCACCGCACCCTCAAAAAATTGCGCCTGAACACCTGTCTCTCCAGAGATGCGATTAATGGCTGCCGCTGCTGCAATGCCCTCACCGGAGCGAATTGAAAAGTTTCCAGTGCTGTAGCCATTAATTTTTAAACTATAGGTCTGTGCTTGATTGCTGGCTGATGTAAGCGTTGCTCTTGTTACGGCATCGGCCTTAACGCCAGTTAAATTACTTTCGGCATTAATTGCTAGAGCGATTTGATCCGAGGGCAGGTTTGTTCTCCAGCTAATGTCAGTCGACTCACCAGCCTCGTTTATTACCGTCATCCTGCTTGGATTGTCTGCTCGAGTTATTTCGCTGGTGCTAGCAGCTGCAGTGAATACGCCATCACCCTCACTTGTATAGGTATGAGAACCGATATCTTGAGGTCGGAAGCTATCGATGCTGTGCTCCAAAAAATCAGTTGCTCGTGCACCAACTTGAAATTTAAAAGGGTCTTTATACTCGCCAAGCAATGCCACGCCGTTATATTTTGTATCAGCTGAAAGTCGGGTTATCGAATCAACAAGCTGCGCCACCTCGGCCTGTAAAGAGGAACGGTCTTTATCCGTGGTGGCGTTCGCCGCTTGCAAAGCGAGCTCGCGAATCCGCAATAAAGCGTCGTTGACGCGCTCAATACCGGTTTCAGCAGAGCCAGCCATAGCTCCAGCATTGGAAATATTTTGCACTGCCTCGGTCTGCCACCTAACGTTGGCGGCCATCTGACTGCCACGCATGTACGCTGCCGGATCGTCCCTACTTAAATTGGGCTTGAGTCCGGTGCTAAGGCCCGCCATAGCCTGCTCCAAGCGCTGTGAGCTTCGATCCATATTAGATCGAGCAACAAGGGTTGAACTGTTGATCGAAGATATTGCAGCCACAATAGGAATCCCACAAGTTAATAACTACTATTGACATACAATTTTCGTACCAAGAAATTTAGGCGGCGATAATTGATAACTAACTGTTTTATATGGGTATTTTTTATTTTATCTGACTGCAATTTTGGTTAGGCGTCAAAAATCCAACACTTCGCCTAAAATTCTACGATATGAACCAATCTCGATGCTGGGAAATTAGATCCGTGTAACAGCCTCAGCAAAGGTTAGTTATCTATATATATGCTCAAATAATCAAACTATTGGTGTGAAGAAAAGTTCATTTTTGACGTCGGGATTCAGAACCGGGGTCAGCGAAGCTCCCACAGCCCTTTGTTTGGGTAAAAATTAGGATTAAGAAAGATGCCGTTTCTCGCAATGAGGAGCGGTTAAAGATTTTTCAAAACCTTATTTTGATTCAATGGATTGGTTGTCCTATAACCGAGAACTGCTTCAGCGAACACTCTGTTATAGTGCCGATAGGATAATTAAGGACAAATCATGTAGGCATAACGAAACAGCACCAAGAAACGCTGGTAGACACCATATGCTCCCGAACGAGCGACCTTTTACCGCAACGATATTCACGCTCATCCTGATAATTTATAAACGAAATAAATCTCACAGTTGCGTGGCTTGCGTCCTTCCCCGCCTTCAGTTGATTAATCAAATGCAACTAAATAGGAATGATTATTATTTAGGTCTATTTAGAGCATTGCGAAGAAGAAGATTTTAAACTATGTTCACTACAGCCAACGCTACTGTGTTGGAAACAATTTGAACAAACTGACCGAAAACCCGTAGTCGAGTGAAATCGACAACTTGAGAGATAGAAAAGACCGTCCTGCATTCATGCAGAGTTCAAAGCCGCTGTCGTCTGATTAACTTAGGTTAAGCCTGGAATGCTGGTTATAAGAACAATTCATGTTTTACGGGAATGTGGGCGCTCTGAAAATTTAAATAACAAAGGAGAGGAGAATGTTAGACCCTCAAGATTACGTAGGCGTCTCTTTCTGGATCATTTCAGCCGCGATGGTTGCGGCGACTTACTTTTTCACCGTTGAACGCGATCGCGCTGAAGGCAAGTGGAAAACATCCCTTACGGTAGCCGCTATGGTGACTGGTATCGCAGCAATTCATTACTTCTACATGAGAGGTGTTTGGGTTGATACTGGCCAAAGTCCTACCGTTTTCCGCTACGTTGATTGGCTACTAACAGTGCCACTGCAAATTGTTGAGTTTTACCTGATCCTTGCAGCTATCGCCATCGTTCGAGCTGCACTGTTCTGGAAACTGCTGATTGCCTCATTGGTAATGTTAATCTTCGGTTATCTCGGTGAAATAGGTGCAATGGACATCTGGATTGCATTCGTCATTGGCATGGCGGGATGGTTGTACATCATCTATGAAATCTTCATTGGTGAAGCCAGTCAAATCAGTGCATCTCAGGGTACTCCTGCTAGCCAAACCGCATTCAACGCTCTACGTTTGATTGTGACCGTAGGCTGGGCAATCTATCCGATTGGTTATGTCTTAGGAGCCGGGGCCGATGGCGCTGCTGGATTAAACCTCGTTTACAACCTTGCCGACTTCGTCAACAAGATTGCATTCGGCGTTGTCATCTGGGTGGCAGCTACGTCTTCTTCTGAAAAAGCCTAAAAATCGCCCGTAGGCGATAAAGCTAGCGTTGCAGGGTCGAAAACCCTGCAACGCTAATACCCAATACCCAATACCCAATAGAACAAAAGCCTCATAGATGATTTACATAGTAATTCTTGAACGCTAGGTTTGGAGACGGAAATGCGAATTACCGACCTCGGACTTACGCTAGAAGACGCTATCCACTTTTATGGTGAAGAAGCCGGCGCACTGACACAGGCCGCGTCTCACCATCTAGCTACCCCAGGTAAGCGAACCCGATCACAACTATTATTTGCCGCCTCATCTAAGCCCATAAATCTTGAGTTACTTGCGCACTCGGGGGCGGCCATTGAGCTTATACACGAAGCATCTGTTGTCCATGACGACATACAAGATCGCACTGAATACCGACGAGGCGAACCGTCGGTCTGGCAAAAATTTGGTGCAAACACTGCGTTACTCTTGGGCGACCACTTTGTTTCTGCGGCTTTTCGAGCTATCGCAGAAGTAGACGTCAACTCTTCCATGCACGCAAAACTTCTCATAATGATGTCCCAAGCGATAAGTCGTGCTGCGTCCGGCCAACACCTACAATTATCGAGCACTATCCAGAGCGCAGATCTTACAAAAATCTACACCGAGGTTGCTGTCAGCAAAACCGGCGCATTCATAGCGTTGCCATTACAATTCTCGAATCTAATTGGGCACGATCAAATTTTGAACACGGAGCCAGCGCGACTATGCGGGGAGCAATTAGGGTTAGCCTATCAAATTCTTGATGATCTCCGGCCATTTGCGACCCCAACTACGCTCGTTAATGACGAGGATATTATTGGTAAGGTTATCACTGCGCCCGTTGCCGCGATTAAATCGATAGCGCCGAGCGAAGACCCCTTTAAGGCATTAATTCGACAAACCAGCCACAGAGATTTAGCTTTAGACTTATGCCGGATATGGCAGACCCAAGCTATTACACGCGCCGTTGAATACGCAGCTAAACTGCCCGCTCACACTAGTGCCGTGATTAAAAAATTCATTGATGAAAGGCTGAAGAACGATGCGTCGATGAGTACGCCCAATGCAGCTAATACCATTCAGCTCCCTCACAGGGCTAACCAACGATGGCCAAACAACAGAACCAAGAGCACTAAAGTAATATGAGTAAACACGTCATAGTTATTGGCAGTGGTTTCGGCGGCATCGCCAGCGCTTTACGAGCGCGAAAAATGGGCTTTGAAGTAACCTTAGTAGAGCGTTTGGATCAGCTTGGCGGTCGCGCACAAACCTTTCAAACGCAAGGTTTTATTTTTGATGCAGGCCCAACTGTTATTACGGCGCCCTTTTTATTCGACGAACTGTTCGAATTATTCGATCGCAACATAACAGATTATATAGAGATGATACCGGTCACCCCTTGGTATCGTTACGAGTTCAACGACGGCTCTCACCTTAATTACGGCGGAAGCGTAGAAGATACGTTAGCCGAAATTCGACGTATCAATCCAGCAGATGTGGACGGTTACAAAAAGCTACTGGCGCACTCAGAGAAAATCTTTGACGTTGGATTTATGCAACTTGCACACGTACCCTTTAATCGCTTTTGGTTCATGCTCAAGCAAGTACCCGAGTTGATAAAACTTGGCTGCTACCGAACGGTGTGGCAATTCACCAAACGCTACTTGAAAGACGATCGTTTAAGACGCGCCTTTAGCATTCAACCCTTGTTAGTCGGAGGCAACCCCTTTAGCACGACAAGTATTTATTCTCTAATCCACTATCTGGAACGACGTTGGGGCGTTCACTATCCCCGTGGAGGCACCGGCGCATTAGTTCAGGCCTTAGGCAAGTTAATGCTAGAAGTAGGCATTGAGGTTCGGTTTGGACAGAATGTGAAGAATATTCAAACTGAGAATGGCGGAATATCGGCTGTGTCTTTTGCGGACGGGTCAACGTTGCCAGCAGACATCATAATTTGTAACGGAGACCCAGCGTACACTTACAAAAATCTAATTGTAGGAAACCAGCGTAAAAAATGGACTGATAAGCGCATCGATAAACTTAAATATTCTATGGGACTCTACGTACTTTATTTTGGAACTAATAAAAAGTACGAGAGCGTTGAGCACCACACAATTATATTTGGCAACGAATACCAGGAATTATTACAACGTATTTTCGACGGGGGCGAGGCTGGTGACGACCTGAGCCTTTACCTTCACCGCCCAACGGCTACCGATGCTAATTTAGCACCAGAAGGTAAGGATGCGTTTTACGTGCTTGCGCCAGTACCTAACCTACAACGCGGCGACTGGGATCAAGTGAAAGATCGCGTGAAAGAACGCGTACTCGACATCTTAGAAGATCGTGTCCTACCAAATTTACGCGAAAATCTGGAGGTGTGCTTCGACTTCGATCCAAACGATTTCCAAGCCCAATATCAATCTCAGTGGGGAGCAGGTTTTTCGATTGCACCAATCTTTAGCCAATCTGCATTCTTTCGCTTTCATAACCGCTCAGAGGATTTTTCAAACCTATATTTTGTCGGCGCTGGCACACATCCAGGTGCCGGCGTCCCTGGAGTTTTGAGTTCAGCTAAAGTAGTTGAAAACCTTTTAAAGCAAGATCACCCTGTAGTCGCGAGCAAACTAATATGATCACTCAACTTGCACAAGCAGAAGAGACCTTTAAAGCACATGCCAAAACTTTTTCTTTAGCGGCACGGTTCCTCAATAAAGACCGCTATGAGGCAGTAGCGAGACTCTACGCTTTTTGCAGATACGTTGATGACCTAGCAGATACCGGTAGCCCCGGCAGTAACAAAGAAGTACTCAGTGCTCTTCGACAAGATATCTACGCTGAAAAAAGCAATGATGATCAGATCAATGACTTGTTATTTCTGCAAAGAGACTATGGTATCCCCAGCCAATTGTTATTGGACTTCGTCGATGCAATTATCAAGGACCAATACCCGCGGGAACTGCACAGTATTGATGAATTAGTGCGGTTTTCCTACGGAGTAGCATCAACCGTTGGTTTGATGATGTGCTATGTCTTTAACGTTCGTAACCCCCATGCATTTCCGTTTGCTATTGACCTTGGTGTCGCAATGCAAATGAGTAATATCTGTCGGGATATCTTAGAAGATGCCGAACGCGATAGAATCTATATTCCTGCCGAGCTGCTCTCTACACCGATAACTTGCGAAGGACTTACGCGAGGTGATCAAGCAATGCGCGACAGTGCTTATGAGGGTGCGCGGCAACTGTTGCAGATTGCTGACCAATACTACGCGAGTGCCGCAATGGGCTATGGCTATCTGCCCAGGAGCGTAAGACATACCATCAAGATCGCTGCGCGTCTTTATCAAGCAATCGGTGATAAAATTTTAGCCTCGCCAACAACCTATTGGACCGGACGGAGTATTGTTTCGCGGCGGCGAAAGTGCTTACTGATCCTATTGATGCTTTGGCAACGGATGCACGAAGGATCTAGCACGTTATTGATCGGCAAAGTCACTCACTGCCAGCAGCTGCACAAAGCACTAGATAAAAGTAAATTCTCTGCTTAGGCGTGTTTTGTGTCCAATAATTCCAGCATAACCAATTGCGACGTCTTAGTTCTGGGAGGCGGCATGAGTGGCTTGGCGTTGGCCTGCCATATTGCGGACTACAACGATCTATATTCAGACCAAGAAAAAGACACCTGGGTCATTGAGCCACGAGTGAAATACCTAAGCGATAAAACGTGGTGCTTTTGGCAACAAGACGCAAATCTGTTCGATTCTGCTGTTACTCACCGCTGGAACCGATGGCTGATCAAATCTGGGGATAACACTCATATCTGCCGGAGCTCTGAACTTGATTATGTGATGGTAGACAGCGGCCGTTACTACGCAATAGCTCAGGAGCGCTTAACTAGGTCGACATCGGTAAATCTATTAACCGGAACTCGAGCCGAAGCGCTGCAGATCGGACAAACGCAAATAACTGTAGATTGTGATGACGTCCAGTTCAAAGCTGACTATGTCTACGACACACGGCCTAAAGAAATACCCTTCGGTACGCTCTTGCAACACTTCGTCGGCTGGGAAATAGAAACAGACCAGGACGTCTTTGATACGCATACGGTTACTTTGATGGACTTTCAAGCGAGCAATGATGATGACATTCATTTCTTTTACGTCCTTCCCTTCACCAAAAGGCACGCATTAGTTGAGACCACCCATTTCTCCAAAAAGTCGTTAGAGGATAAAATCTATCTGGAAGAGCTTACGCATTACATTACAACGGAACTTGGAATCGGCGAGTGGCGGATTCTGCGCGAGGAGCGCGGCATTATCCCTATGCCAAAAAAACCTCCTAATCCAGAACAACGTGCACATTACAACGTCATACCTTTTGGTCTTTATGCCGACACCGCGAAACCTTCAACCGGCTATTGTTACCCGCATGCGCAGCATCAAGCCAAACAACATGCTAGCAGGCTCTTTGCCGGTAAGGCGCATCAGGTCACCGCTGTACGTAAACCAGTCGCTCAATGGCTCGACCACGTTTTCATAAGTTTTCTCGAACATCAACCCGCACACGCAGCAAGTACATTTATACGGCTCTTTAAACGCGTGCCAGAGCCAGTTTTGATCAGATTTTTGGGCGACAACGCTAAGATCACTGACTACCTTAAGGTTATAGCCGCAATGCCGAAATTTTTATTCATATGCGAAGCTTTCCGTTGTGCTAAAAACCTTTAGACCGTTTCAGTTTTTCCTTATTAGCTGCGCTATAGCAAGTCTTTGCAGCCTGCTCTTCGGCGCGGAACATAACTGGGTGCTCATCGGCTGTTGCATTCTAATCCTTGCAGCTGGACTGCCTCACGGCGCATTCGACTTTTACATTATAGCCAATCTTTACGCCAACAAGTCCTTTGTCCTCGCAATAATCGGCTATCTAGTGCTCATAGCGGCCACCGTGCTGCTCTGGTGGTCAAGCGCAAATATTTTTCTAACAGCTTTTTTATGCTATTCAGCTTTCCATTTTGGCGACTCAGATTGGCCCATGTCGTGTAAATTACAAAAGACCGCGTGGGGACTTGCGATTATTACCCTGCCCTGCTTATTGGCTCCTCAACAGGTAACAATTTTATTCACACTTGTACTCGGTATTGCGCCAGCGCCGCTTATAACGAGCGGAATGGGCTATTTAGCTATACCCGCCGTTTTACTGTGCGGCATGAAGATGGGCGACGAGCCGCCACATATTGCTACACTTCCGTTACTAAGTAGCTACGCATTAGTCTGCGCGCTAGGTGGTGCACTCATTGCATTTACCTGCTATTTCGCTTTTTTACACGGCCCCCATCACTTGCAACGCTGGCGACTGAAATTACCCAACAGCCGTTATTTAGCAGTGTATCTGCTGAGTTTTTTCGTCTTTAGCATAATCGCATTACTTGTAATTCTTGCTCCAGAATTCAACCCACAAAACACAACCTCCGTCTCCATGACAGCTGGGAACAGCGCCATTCAATATACTTTTGTCGCGCTAGCTGCCTTAACCGTGCCGCATATGACTTTTCTTTACATAGCCTCTAAGCACCGCTAGAAAGATCACATTAGGCAATGTCTTTGCGTCACTCGCCTCTATGTATTGCTTTGGGTGGCTGCCAATGTAAAACTGTTTCGGCACCTCCAGCTAATAAAAACTACGGTCCGCTGCACCGGGGCTAGAAAGACAAAACATTAGGAAATAAATATGCTCAAACTCCACGGCTTTTCTGCAAGCAATTACTACAATGTACCTAAACTCGCTTTTTTGGAGAAAGGAGTGGCATTTGAAGAGGTTGTTTCCTACACCGGAGTGGGACCGAAATACAAACCAGAATATCTCGATAAAAGTCCGCTAGGCAAAGTGCCGGCACTTGAAACAGATGAAGGGTTTATTAGCGAATCACGTGCTATTTTAGAGTACATCGAAAAAGCCTACCCAGAGCACCCACTATTACCCGCCAGCGCGTTTGGGGCTGCTAAAGTTCAGGAGCTGTCACAGTTCATTGAGCTTTATTTCGAACTTGTAGCTCGTCGCGTTATACCCAACCTACTCTCAGGCACAACACCAGAACCCACAGTACTAATAGATGTTCAGACTGGCCTGACAAAAGCAACTGCGGCGTTGGCAAAGCTTTCAAAATTTGAACAATTCGCCTATGGCGATACATTTACTATGGCGGATATCGCGGCGATTTTGAATCTACCAGTAGTACGCAACGTGGGTAAGCAATTCTTGGGCAAAGACCCCCTATCAGAGGTGCCGGGGCTAGATGCCTATTGCGCACGAATGGAGGAGCGCCCTCACGTTAAGAAAATTCGTAGCGATGCAGCAGCGAATCGTCCCGGCTTCATGGCACACCTTAAAGAACTATACGGAATTTAGAACGCTATAGAATGAATCAACTGCATAATTTGTCTGGGTGCGGCACTCGAGCAACGTCCGGCCTTATGCGCAGTTAGGTTTTACATCGCTGAAAAGTGTGGCGCGATTGGAACAGGCTCGAGGAGCAGCTCACCCCCTGGCACTTTTACGAATTCCACAGTTACCGCCAATTCCCAAAATCACACCGATACGCCGTTAAAATATAGCCAAAGCCTCGCGTGCCAGCAATGCCAGCAATGCCAGCAATGCCAGCCAAGAAAGCATAAAGATACCG
>CAJWNY010000024.1 GCA_913043815.1 uncultured Gammaproteobacteria bacterium | reverse complement strand
TCTTCGAACGCATTCATGCTAACTAAGTTAGGCACACTGCATCGCTTTAACCAAATTTGAACTTGGGTTTATAACAAAATATTGGATGGTTGGGCCATCTGTAACGGCAGGAGTCTTGATCCACAAGCAATCAGAGTTAGCTGCAGCCTTTTACATCCCTTAAACCCAGCGACAAATCAAATGCTCCAATCATCAGCCTGGACATAACTGCCATCAAATAGCGAATCACAATCACGGGAGATTTCACACCTTCCCGCCCGTTTCAAGCCAAGGCACTAGCAGTATTTTCGCTTCAACGAGCGGCCTCTTGCTCCAACAAACGCGCGCCGCGCATTATATTTCCCAAGGCATAATTCCCCTCGTGGCACGCGTATTCGTAGACCTTGTCGCCACTTGGTATCCAGGGATATTCACCTTCCCATGTCGAGTCCCACACAGTGACGTCGGTGACCTCGAATTGATATTTTAGCTCCCCAGTAGATGTTTTGGAAAACCGTTCAATCACTGTTAAATTTTCATCGGAACCTGACAAAGGAGGCGTAGGCCCAAAATTTTTCGTCTGCACAATCAACGTATCGCCTTCCCAATGACCGACTGAATCCCCCAACCAGGTTTGTACTCCCGTCTGACGATGCTCGGCGTTCATGCGCACAATTCGAGCGTCATGATTCATTTCAGTCAAGATCATTACGTGATCTTTTGTCTGTACGATACGTTTAAAATTATTATAATAATTAGGCAACATCGGAGGCCCTGCCGTTGAGCGCGAACCGATAATACAACGTTCGGCTAAAGGGCGTTGTTCTAAGTCATCGTAGGGCCCCAAACCATCCCTTTCCAACCACCAAGCGGAACTGCCATCTTCAGCGACAGAGGGGTCAGGGTCGCGCCAGATAATTCTCCAATCCGCTAGGATTTTTGCCATTCTAGCCGCACCAGTTTTGTTCATTGGTGGGATTCGCCCATTGCTAGGGTGTGTAATGAGTGATGTTCTGAAA
This sequence comes from uncultured Gammaproteobacteria bacterium, assembly GCA_913043815.1. Taxonomy (GTDB): domain Bacteria; phylum Pseudomonadota; class Gammaproteobacteria; order Pseudomonadales; family Azotimanducaceae; genus UBA4421. Next base: position 36,374 of record CAJWNY010000024.1, on the reverse strand, counting down.
CGGCCATCCAGCGCTATAGCGCCCTCTCCGCGATCAATCCAAAAAGCATTATAACCCCCCACTTTGCCGCCCTCTGGGGGTGCTTCTCGATTAGGGTCACTGTCCTTCCCAGCTTGACGGGCATACTGCTGAAAACCGTCGGCTATTTTCTGCGCCTGCGCCTCTGTGAGATAAAGGTTTTCACCATACATTTTTGGGCGCTGAACTGGTGTGAGGGTGGCAATGTTGTATGTGCCCGAGAGATTTACTTCGGCTAAAACCCTAGAGATGCTAGCGAGCCCAAGGGATTGCACCAAAACTAACGCAATTAGCGCCTTTCGCGTTACTAACACCCACCTGGATAGTTGGCTGGCCTGTTCTGGCGCACCGATTGCACATCTGCTCACTACCCTCTCCTTAATAAAATTTAAGCGGCGATCCAGTGCTAACGCTAATGGCGTTTAAGCTATAGCGAGGCCATTAGGTGCATCTCTTTCTGGCTGCAGTAACACTATACCGCTTTTACTACCTACGACACCCAAAATTAGGCATTCACTTATAAAGGGACCTATCTGCTTTTCAGGGAAATTAACAACGGCGGTGACCTGACGTCCAATGAGGTTTAATGGCTTATAAAGGTCGGTAATTTGCGCGCTAGTTTTCAGCTCGCCAATGTCCTCGCCAAAGTCGATCCAAACCTTTATCGCAGGTCTATGGGCTTCGGGAAATGCTTCCGACCGTATAACGGTACCCACCCGCATGTCTACTTTCTCAAAGTCTGCCCAAGATATATCGGCTTTTCTGTTCATAATCTTCTCTCAACCCCATTCGGGTATACTATCAGACGCTCTCAAGGGCAACAGAGCCTGTGCACTGCGAATGTTCAGCGGAGACAAAGTCTTAAGCCTCAGCTAATCGCAGCTGCGCAACTAGCGTGATTTTAAGAGCGGGGTCGGTGCAAAATTACAGGGGCCCAATTGCAGTCGAACTCTTGGGTGTCGGACCAAACTCTACGCGCTTGAACGTCACTGAGTGAATAGCACTGGGTAGACAAAAACCCGGTATCTGGGAAAAAATCGAAACCGCATAATTCCTGAGCGCCTAGGTCAATGATCGTAACCCCAGGGTAAGGCCCTTTGAGGGTTCCGCCATTGATCAATTGGCAATTTTTAAAGTCAATTAAGGTGCGGAAATGCATGTGCCCATTGACTACAAAACGCGGCGTGGAGCTGGGCAGAGACAACAATTCATCTAAAGGCTCTGAGCGTTTAGCTTCGGTAGTTGCAGTACCCGGCCAAACTTTCGCAAGATCATCGTCAATCATGCCATGACACAAAAGCAATTCACCCATCAGAGTTTGTACCGATAAAGTCTGAGGAAGGCTCTGTAGGTAATTTAGACTGAAATCACTTACAGCAGAGCGCAAATGCGCGTTTTCAACATGCCGGGCCTTCTCAGTAAGCAACCAACGGTCGTGATTTCCCGCCACTGTCTGCACATTATTATCCGCCAACAAGGCACAGGTTGCATTAATGTCCCCTCGTCCATCGGCCACGTCGCCCGTACAAATGATGGTGTCTACGCCCTGTTTCTCTAGCCAACTCAGGGCTAACCCGAGACGTTCATCTTCTGCATGAACATCACCAACAATGCCAACTTTTTTATTCAATTCTTGAGCTCTAATTTTGAGATTGCAGATTAAATAACGTGTCGTGAACAACCTGTGAAGTAAGGAACACCAAAGAGCTAATATCCCACTCGTGGCAATGCCCTACCCCGTAAAGCCCAGAGCAGATACTAGAGTCGAAAGCTAAGATTAGCTTTCCACAAAACCTTTCCAACTGCTCATATAGTTAATGAACGTTTCGCTGAGACCTTCGTTGGCTAAATGTGCTCTAGATACGGGCAGCGAGACGGGTTCAAATTTTTCATCCCTGGCGACCTTAATCGGATAATCGTGGTGCAAAATAGCCGCGCGACCAATGGTGACAAAATCTATATTTGCTGCCAGAACCGCAGCCACGTCAGCTGCAGTGATGATTTTTCCAGCAACCGTCAGCATAACGTCTTTGCGATCTAAATCAGCAAAATGCGAGAGCAAGCTTTGGCTTTGAAAAGCCTCTTCTTCTGGCAACTTAAAGCTGTCCCAAAGCGATATATCAAGAAAATCTACCATGCCATTGTCAATCAGGTCTTGGCAGGTTTGTAGCGCCTCGGCTAATTCAATACCAAATCGTTCAGGAGACAAGCGCACCCCAACTAGAAAATCTTCGCCGCATTGCGCCCTGATACCGGCGATAATCTCATGCAATAGGCGGGCACGATTGTCATAGGAGCCACCGTAGTTATCGGTGCGCTTGTTGAAGGCAGTACTTAGAAATTGGCAAACGATATAGCCGTGGGCGCCATGCACTTCAACGCCGTCGTAACCCGCTTTTTTGGAGCGCACAGCTCCCGCGATAAAGTCATCGCGCAACTGCTCTACCTCAGAGAGAGTCATAGCGCGAGAACCGGTTTCTTTATCCGCTGAGGGGCAAATGGGCGCTTCACCAATTAACTTGGTAGGCGAACGCATCCCAGCATGGTGTAGTTGCACCACTGCTAAGCTATCTTCCGCTTTTATTGCGTTGGCTAAGCGTATGTGACCTTCTAAATGATCATCCGAAAAAATGCCTAGCTGGCCGGGAAAGCCTTTGCCAATTGCCTGAATATGGGCCGCACAGGTCATGGTTAAGCCAAATTGTCCTTTTGCGCGCATAGTCAGCCACTGAAATTCATCGTCGGAGAGGCGCCCATCTTCGTGGCTCTGTGAGTTAGTCAGTGGCGCGAGCATAAAACGGTTTTTCATTTTCAGTCCGGACTTAAAAACAACATCCTCAGAAACGTTCGACATTTTACTCTCCATGTAATTTTTTTAAAAAGGCCCACTATTTGACGGTGGCCAAATTCGACAGCGCTTATGCTACAAGAAAACTCGCCTAAAGCTCCATCAAGACAGAAACAAATTGTTGCATTGGCAAAGTGGGCGAGCCTTTACTTGAACTTCACATTGCGCAGCTTGCAATAAGATGGGCAAAGAGAGGGGCGATTCAACGCAACCTTCACAGCATATTCACCGGCCGTCTGGCAGCTTTGATGAGTATACTATCGTCTCCTCAAATTGCTTAGCGGACAACACTCCGTCTTCGCAAGCGCAAGGGATTCAGTAAAAACTGCGACGTCGAGACCATCATTTTTCCAGACGGCAAGTGAATACAAAACTCGATGAACAGATAAATAGGCTAATCAGTCAACAGAACAGCTAGTAACAATGGGGCCAACGTGAGCGAAGCAAAGACCAAAACCAGAAAAGAAAAACTGATAGGTTTGTTACAACTGGTGGGAGTCATCGTTTTTGTTGGTTTAGCCGTAGCGTACTCTCGGGCGCCTGACGAGAGCACAAAAAATTCGAACGACGCTCAGACCAATCCAGTCTCTTCTTCACGACCTCTCGTTTCAGTTACGAAGCCCAAGTTAGCAACCCATAGGGTCACCGTGTCCGGCAATGGCTCTGTTGGAATTAGAGCGTATGTCGACTTGGCGCCGCAAGTGAGTGGCGTGATTGAAAGCATCTCCCCAGCACTACGAGCTGGCGGCACTTTCAAAGCCAATGAGGTATTGGTGAGAATAGATAACAGAGATTTTAATTTAAAGCTTAAGCAAGCAGTAGCCGAAGTCTCATCGGCACGATCAAACCTACAACTACAGCAAGCCAAGAGTAACAGCGCGAAACGTAATTACGCATTGCTTCACCCCAACAAGACCGTGCCCCTTCTTGTGGCACTGCAACCGCAAATATCGCAAGCGAAAGCAAAACTGGCCGGCGCTGCCGCCCGAGCAGAAATTGCCCAACTGGACCTTGCAAGAACAAATATTTCACTACCGTTTGATGGAAAGGTAACGCGGTCAACAGCTGAGATTGGCCAGCTTTTGAGTAACGGTAAAACCTTCGCAAGTGCCTTTGCATTATCCGCTATAGAACTGGTTGTTCCTTTGGCGGCTTCTGATATTGCATCGCTTTCGCCTATTGAGGGCAGAATAGCTCGCCTATCAATCGCTGGCAAAATATTAGAGGGTCGGGTCGAACGAGTCAGCGCAGAGCTAGATTCGCGCAGTCGTTTTGCCAGAGCCTTTATTCCCATACTTAGCACCGCTGATATTCAGCCTGGCGTTTTCCTTGACGTGCAATTAGCCGGTCCAGCAATACCAAATACAATGGTTTTGCCTGAATCTGCCAGCCAAGCCAATGGCTCTATTTGGTTAGTACGCGAAGGCCTTCTTGAAAAATATAGACCAGTGGTTAGAGGCAAAAGCGCAGCTGGTCTGATTGTTGACGGCTTTGACTACGGAGACGGAATTGTTTTAGGCGCCATTCCTGGCGCTTCAGAAAACCAGAAAGTGCGATTGCGCAGCCAAACGGCGGGCAACTAATGCAAAATAAATCTACCCCAACTTCCAACGATTCTTTAAGAGGCAATGGCTTAGTCGGCTATTTCATCAACAACTCTGTAGCTGCCAACCTAATTATGGCACTGCTGTTGATCGGAGGTTTCATTGCCGGTGCTGGGCTTACAGCCCAAGTCTTCCCCACCATAGATCCCGGTGTAGTGACGGTCACGGTACCCTACCCGGGAGCCACGCCAAGTGAGGTAGAAGAGAGCATTACGCGGCGAGTAGAGGAAGCCGTCTTTGGCATTGACGGGGTCGAGAAAGTTGTCTCAAAGGCGTCGGAAAACTACGGCTTGATCACTATTGAATTAAAAGATTTTGTTGACGATGCCCAGGTGCGAGACGATGTAGAGGCCGCTGTTGAGGGCCTGGCTGACTTTCCCCCTGAGCAAGCGGAACAGCCGGAAATCAAACGCGCCAACACTACCAGTGAGGTCATTACTTTATTTGTCGCCTCTGAACTGGGCGAAAGCAGTCTACGCTTGGGTGCTGAGGAACTTTCGGAAGCACTTTTGTCACTACCAAAAGTGACGTTGGTATCGCTGATCGGTGCTCGCGATTACGAAATATCCATTGAAGTCAGTGAAGAAGCGTCACGTCAGTTCGACATATCCATTAACGAAGTTGCAACTGCTATTCGACGCTCGTCTATTAACTTATCGTCCGGCGAGTTGCGCACCGACGCGGGAGACCTGCTCTTGCGAACTAACAGCAAGGGTAAGCGGGGCGAAGATTTTGCTAACATCGTTTTACGTGCATCTGACGACGGCAGCATACTTAGGCTCAAAGACGTGGCCGTGATAAGAGACGAATTCGCCAATGTCGATCTAATCCAAGAATATAATGGTAGGACCAGCTTATTCGTAAAAGTCGAAAAGTCAGAGGCCGAAGACGCATTGGAAATAGCGGCTACAGTAAAAAACTTCCTCACTGACTATAAGTCTAGAGCAGGATTGGACATCGGCATCTGGGAAGATCAAAGCAAAATTCTTCAGCAACGGCTGAGTCTCTTGGTGCGCAATGGGGTACTTGGCTTTGCCTTGGTGTTCCTATTTTTAGTGGTGATGTTGGATCTGCGGTTAGCGCTTTGGGTTGCTATGGGGGTACCTATTTCTTTCCTAGGCGCATTCCTATTCTTTGAACCATTCGGCGTTAACATAAACATGATTTCGCTCTTTGGCCTCATTATTGTTCTGGGAGTGGTGGTAGATGACGCGGTAGTTGTGGGTGAAAACATTATTACCGAACAAGAGGCCATGGGTCCGGGCCCAGCTGCCACTTTGAGAGGCGTAGCAGGAGTTTCTAGCCCCGTAACTATTGGCGTGCTCACCACTATGGCGGCTTTCGCCCCGCTACTCTTCGTTACAGGCACCTTTGGGCAAATTCTCGGCGCAGTCCCGATCGTAGTGATAGTTGTGTTAACCATTTCGTTAATAGAAGTATTTTTCATACTGCCTTCTCACTTAGCACACGGCAAGCCATGGAGCCAGGGGCCCCTTGCCTCTCTCCAGGCAGCGGTCGGCAATAGGGTATTGAGTTTCAGAGACCAGGTAGTTGTTCCTGCGGTACAAATGTGCATCCAGCGTCGCTACATGACACTCCTGGCTGGTATAAGCTTTTTGGTTTTGGCAGTGTCCTTAATTTTCAGCGGCGCAGTGCGCTTCATATTCTTTCCAGATCTTGAATCTGACAGTATTAGAGCCACACTAAACTTTCCTGTAGGTACCCCATTTAAAACAACTGAAGCGGCTACCAGGCAGATCATCAAGTCAGCGCACAAAGTGAATAAAGATATTGGTGGCACCTCTTTCGATGCTGTAAGCGCTACAATTGGTGGCAGCGACAGCTCAAGTGGTGGACCTGGAGGCCAAAGCAAAAGTATTCAGACAGCAAGCCACATCGCTTCAGTTAGAATACAGTTGGCCGGAGAGCCTCAGAGAACACTTTCGGCGTTGCAGTTAGAGCGTCTATGGCGTGAAGAAGTCGGTGAAATTCCCGGTGTAGAGGCGCTATCTTTTGCATCAAGTTTCTTCAGCAATGGAGCAGACGTTGAATTCGAATTAGCCCATCAAGATGACGAATCGCTTTTTGCTGCAGTAGAACTTTTGAAAAAAGGTTATGCCAGCATAGCCAGCGTATATGACATTCAAGACTCCTTTAGCATCGGCAAACGCCAATACGATATTACCCTGACCGCAGCTGGCGAAGCGGCTGGGTTGTTACCAACCGATGTAGCCCAACAGCTCAGGAATAATTTCTTTGGGCAGGAAGTGCAACGGATTCAACGCGGTAGGGATGAACTTAAAGTAATGGTCCGATATCCAGAAACCCAACGCCGAAGTGAACGAAACCTTGATAATGTTCGAGTCCGCCTAAACGACGGCACTCAGGTACCACTCCTCACGGTTGCCAGGCTCTCTGAGTCAAGATCATTCTCGTCGATAGACAGAGTCGATGGAATGCGAATTGTATCTGTGACCGGCGAAGTGGATAACGCAATTGACACCCCAACGACGGTAAATGCGAAAGTCATGGAAAAATTCCTTCCAGAACTGTTAGAAAGATTTCCCGGCCTGCAAGCTAACCAAGCCGGGCAAGGCAGAGATGAACAGGAGGACCTAGCGTCACTAGGGAAAATGATGACCATTGCCATGATGACCATTTTTGTTTTACTGGCATCGCAGTTGCGCAGTTATACCCAGCCGTTAGTTGTGCTCGCAGCTGTGCCCTTTGGAGCCGCGGGAGCCGTTATTGGGCACTACCTCCTCGGTTACAACATTTCATTTATTTCGATATTTGGCATGGTCGCGTTGAGTGGCGTGGTGGTAAACGATTCACTAGTGTTGGTTGACCAATACAATCGCAACCTTCGGGAAACTAATGCCAGCGTCACTGAGGCTGTAGTGGCTGCCTCTCAAAGACGCTTCCGAGCGATCTTTTTAACCACAGCCACTACTGCACTGGGCTTAACACCGATGTTATTTGAGTCAAGCACGCAAGCACAGTTCTTAGTACCAATGGCAGTCAGCTTGGCCACGGGCATTGTCTTCGCCAGCGTTATCATCCTCTTTCTAGTGCCCGCACTGGTTATTATCAGAGAAGACTTTAATAATCGTTTTCTGCCCGCACAACAGTCGGTATTGGCTGCCGATTAGCGGCCATAATTAGCTAACGCCAGAACATCTAGCACCGACCTCCTCGAGCTAACTAGCCCGGGGCTTGCGCCGGCCAAAGGATTTCACTTTTTCATCTAGCGTTTTACTAAAGGCCTGATAAGCTTCAATTTGATCTTTATTCAACACTTCCAACACCTGCGCATCCATCTTCTTGGCCAACACTCGCTGCTTCTTTTTTAACTTACGTTTAATATCTAATTTATCGCGGAAGATTTTCGCTGTGGCTGTCCTCAGATCATTGCTATAAGTGGTTGCGGAAGCTTTAAATACTTTGGCTTGGGCAGCGTTCAGATTAATCAGGCGAATCGCCGCAACCACTTCCGGGTCGCCCCAAAAACCACGGCCTTGGTTAGATTCCGCTGCAGGTGCTTGCTTAACAGCAGCGCCAAAACTTTCCTCTATTTTTGCTGCGCAGGCGCCAATAATTCGTTTATTTTTGTCACTTTGCGTATTGTAGATTGCCAGTTTTTCAGTCGCCGGGGCCTGCATAACAGCCAGCAGTCCGGTAAGGTCGCCACTAAACTGTTCCGCGGCATTAGCCATACAGTCACAATAAGCCGGCGCAGCATTAGACCCACGGCCACCACCAGCTTCGACCCCAACGACACACGAGCCAGTCCATTGCTCACCCGCATCAGCAAATACTTGTCCAATGCTCGTCATACTGAGCCACAGAGTGAGTATCACTGCACTGCGTTTCGTGATGTCGAGACGCCTTGATATACTGAATCTTGAAGACCAATTGCCTATCACTTTCTTCATCTCGCCCACCCTTGCTTTTTTCAACCTAACATATACAGCCCTATAGACTACAAATCCACTTAACGTTTGATGAATATGACCCTTTACTGATGGAGTAAACCCAAGTGGCGGATCGAGCAACAAAGATAAGCGGCTCATTGATAAAGAAAGCCGCTCGCAGGTTGCACATTAGACGGACATATAGGGATTAGGGGGAAAGGAGTAGCAAGGTGCAGGACAGTCAGGACTAAGACCACCCATGATAGGGCCGTCGTTCCATTAGAGCCGCGACCACCAACGCGCTCTGCACCTGAGACCCAAGAATTCGTCCACTTATAATTAGCACTACATATCAATACCCGTTCACTTTTCTCCATTTTCATCTCATGTGTCCATAGCGAAGCTTCACGCTAATTTATAACGCCCTAAAATTGTTTCATTTAATACTTAACGGCCAAATGCTCGACCCGTTCGTAATTTTTTCTACTGCCCTCAAGGCAACCTATGCTGTTAAAATCAGTACATGAAATACACTCTGGCAATTCACGGCGCGCCCTACGCCAGTCAATCGGCGCAGCATGGCATCGGCTTCGCCGAGGCTCTGTTGCGCCAAGAACATACTATTGAGCGCATTTTCTTCTTTCATGAAGGTGTTTATCAAGCGCTCTCTACTCGCGTAACGCCTCAAGGAGAAGAGGATTTGATGCCTAAGTGGCTGTCTCTTAATGCTCGAGGTATTGAGCTTGCCGTATGCATCGCGAGCGGCATAAAAAGAGGTGTAATTAACGAAGAGGAGCGTCTTCGCTATGAGAAAATCTCAACTAGCTTAGCTGCGCCCTTCACACTAGTGGGCCTCGGCCAGTTGATCAGTGCAATCAACGAAGCAGATCGTTACATCGAGTTTCCAGTATGAAGAAAATGTTGTTCGTCGTCTCTCAACCTCCCTACGTAAACACCCATAATGCAGAGCTATTGGAAGCTGCCATGGTAGGCGCAGTATTCGAAGGCGAAGTCAGCATATTATTTCGAGACGACGGCGTGTGGAGCTTGCTGCCCGACCAACACGGTGAGCTTATTGGACAAAAAACCTTTAGCAAAATGCTCAGCGCACTACCTACTTATGAAGTGAATCAAATATTCGCGTGTACTGCATCAATAGCAACAAGAGACCTAACTATTGCCCCTAGCCCTGAAATAGAACAGCTCACACTTGAGCAACAAACTCAACTGATCGCCGCACAAGATGTGGTTATTGGCGCACAGCGATGAGCTTACACCTAGTATTCAATAGCGCTGGCTATAAAGCCTGCCAGCTACGCAGGCTCAACGACGACCCTATTATTTTGTTAGGCGACGGTGTTTACTGCGCAAGCAGCACTAGAGAAGATAATACCTATCTCCTAGAAATTGATGCCCGTGTCAGAGGCATAGCGTCATTAAACAAAGAGGCCAATCTAATTGACTATCCCGCTATGGTTGCTTTGACCGAATTATACTCACCCGTTGTTAGCTGGGCCGAATAGAAATGGCGCTGCAACTGTCGTTAGACAAAGATGGGTATTTGCGCGACCACATGACGTGGAACGCTGCAGCAGCTGAAACACTAGCTATAGGCGTTGATATTGAGTTGACTCCAGAGCATTGGCAAATCATTAAACTTGCGCGGCAGTTTTATTTAGCCACAGACGTGGTCCCCGAAACTCGCCCACTGGTGAAATTAGCGCGAGACGCGCTGGGTCAGGAAAAAGGTAACAGCATTCACCTTATGCAATTATTTGGCGGCAGCCCAGCCAAATACGTAGCTAAAATTGCAGGCCTACCGCGGCCGACTAACTGTCTTTAGAAGTTCTCGCCAGCGCATATAGTTCTTTCACCTTAGCGGGTATGCCAGCTACCTCACCAACAATAATAGTAGATGGTCCATCTATGCCCTCTTTACGGACCTTGTCAGCCAAATCCTCCAAGGTACCAAAAACCTCACGGTGATTAAGCAAGGTAGTATTTTCCAGCAACACAGCAGGGGTTTTACTGCTAAGCCCCGCACCCACTAAACGTTGTAAAATTTTTTCAATACCCACCAAGCCCATATAAACGACTAAGGTTTGTTCTGGTTTTGCAAGCTCTAGCCAATCAACATTTGCCCCATGCTCAACGCTGTGTCCTGTAACGAACCTCACGGATTGACTCATATGTCTATGAGTTAAAGGAATGCCAGCATAACTGGCGCCGCCCATTGCGGCGGTAATACCCGGAATAATTTCCACCGCAATACCTTGCTCCGCTGCGGCTAACAATTCCTCGCCACCGCGACCAAAAATAAAGGAATCGCCACCTTTCAAGCGCACCACTTTCTTGCCCTTTAGCGCTTGGTTGATTAACGTCTGATTAATCTCCTGCTGCAAAATTGTGCCACTGGGCCTTGCCGCGTCACTACCCTCTTTCACCGCCTCTCGAGGGCCTTTTTTACCCACATCGATTAGTTCAACATCTCGACGGGCATACTCTAACAAGGCGGGGTTAGCGAGCTTGTCGTACATCAGGACATCCGCTGATTGAATGGCTCTTAAGCCCTTAAGGGTAATAAGCTCGGGGTCGCCCGGGCCAGCACCCACCAACACGATAGATCCATCACCAGAAATGCTGGCCATCATTTTTTCTGCTTCAACAACCGCGGCATCCATAGATCCGTACATAGCTTCATCTGCGGCTTTGCTTACAAAGACCTCTTCCCAAAATGCTTTGCGCGCATCTATGCTGGGTAATTTGATTTTAACTTCACTGCGCAATCGACCCGCCAGTTCCGCTAATTGGCCCAGCGTCTTAGGCAACCTTAATTCTATCCAACCTCGTACGCTTCGACTTAGAGTAGGCGACCGCCCCATACTAGAAACAGCAACTAAAATCGGAAAGCGATCAATGATGGCAGGAAAAATTACAGTGCACAGTTCAGTTCTATCAACGCAATTCACTAGAACGCCCTGCTCCATAGCGGCGGCGGATACCTCTTCGCTGACATTAGTTGCATTTGTGGCACTGATAACTAAAGCAAGGCTTGCGGTCACCGCTTCAGAATAAAATAAGCTTTTCTCTATGGTCAGCTTGCCGGCATCTCGAAGCTTTTGAATTTCCGGATCTACTTCAGGCGCTATGACCTTTATTTTGGCCTCTGCACGGACTAACCAACGCAGTTTGCGCAACGCCGTCTGCCCACCTCCTACGACCAAACACGAACTGCCCGCAAGACGATGAAAAAGAGGTAAGTAGAACACTTAGCCGTTTAAAGAGAGCTGTTGCACGCCGCCTAAATAGGGGCTGAGCACATCAGGAATAGTGATATTGCCGTCGTTAGTCTGATAATTTTCTAACAGTGCGACTAACGTGCGGCCCACCGCCAGACCAGAGCCATTGAGCGTATGAAGTAATTCTATATCTCCCGCTTCATTGCGGAACCGCGCCTGCATACGCCGCGCCTGAAAATCAAGGAAGTTGCTACAGGACGAGATTTCTCGATACTGCCTTTGGCTGGGAAGCCATACTTCTAAATCTATAGTTTTCGCTGAGGTAAAACTTAAATCTCCACCGCACAAAACAACCGCTCGATAGGGCAACTCTAACGCCTGCAAAATGCTCTCAGCATGACCAGTCAAAGAGCTCAAGGTATCCCAAGAAGTTTCAGGGTGAACTAACTGCACCAGCTCTACTTTCTCAAATTGGTGCTGACGAATCATACCTCGAGTATCACGGCCATAGCTGCCCGCCTCGCTTCTGAAGCAAGGTGTATGACACACATGACGGATGGGCAATTCAGCTTCTTGGAGTATCTCGCCGCGATAGATATTAGTTACCGGTACTTCAGCGGTAGGAATCAAGTAAGTTTCAGTTTCACCATTAATACGAAACATGTCTTCGGCGGCTTTGGGTAATTGCCCTGTGCCACGCATTGAGTCTGCGTTGACGATAAAAGGCACATAAACTTCTTGATAGCCGTTGACCTGGGTATGGTGGTCTAACATGAACTGGGTCAACGCGCGCTGCAGACGGGCTAAATTGCCGCGCATAATGACATACCGAGCGCCACTGATTTTAGCAGCGGTTTCAAAATCTAGGCCGCCTGAAGCGGTCATATCGACATGATCTAATGGTGTGAACGCAAATTCCTTTGGCGCGCCCCATTTGTGCAGTTCGATGTTGTCGCTTTCATCGCGACCCGCAGGAACGGAAGGGTGCGGCAAGTTTGGAATGCTCATGAGGAGGGATTGTTGTTCTTCCTGAACGAGAGCAAATTCTGCTTTCGCGTTGTCTAGACGTTCACCCAGATCGCCTACCAGCGCCAATAACGGCTGTATGTCTTCGCCTTGGGCTTTGGCTTGGCCAATGGACTTCGACTTCACATTGCGTTCGTTTTGTAATGTTTCAGTTTCGCTCTGCAGGCGCTTACGCTGTTCTTCTATCCGAATAAATTGGTGGATGTCTAAAACGTATCCCTTAATAGCTAGGGCTTTGGCAATCTGCTCAGGGTCGGCTCTCAAAGCCTTAATATCTAACATTTGGTTATCCGTCTTACCTATCGTGATCTGTGGCGAGCGCTAAGCGATTCTACCGCGCTATTATGGGCGGCATCGCGCTGTGCCGGCGAAGTTTAACGCCCTCTGGGGTGGATTGCTCCTATTGAGCCCAAGGAAATGAAAAATTTTATTGGGCAAAGCGTGCTCCACGCCGCACCGCCTATGGCAACATATACGACGCCCAGCTAAGAACCCTCCCGCCGTTTCCCTAACACCTGCGCATCTAGTTTGCGCAATCGCTCTAGGCGGTTTTTAATTTTATCTTCCAGCCCTGACGACCGAGGAAAATAAAACTGTTGGGGCTGCATTTCTGCAGGAAAGTAATCTTCACCTGCGGCGTATGCACCATCAGCTGAATCTTCGGCATGCGCGTGGCGATAACCCTCGCCATACCCCATATCTTTCATCATGCCGGTGGCGGCATTACGAAGGTGCATGGGTACATCTAATGTGGGCGACTGGGCAACAAACGCTTTTGCCGCAGAAAACGCCTTGTACGCGGCATCGCTCTTTGGCACGCTGGCTAAATATAACACCGCCTGCGCCAATGCCAACTCACCTTCCGGCTTACCTAAGCGCTCAAAACTGCTTACTGCTGCCAGAGTCAATTCAAGCGCACGAGGATCTGCATTACCTACATCTTCACTAGCTAAACGAATTAGTCGACGGCCTATATAACGAGGATCTGCGCCGCCATCTAACATCCGGCAAAACCAATAAATAGCTGCGTCCGGAGAGCTACCGCGAATAGATTTATGCAGTGCGGAAATTTGTTCGTAAAATAAATCTCCGCCCTTGTCAAAGCGACGCATACGCTCACCAGTGGCAGCAGCTATGGTTTCCTCAGTTATGGTGCCCTCACCTAGCTGTCCAGCGATCTCGAGGATATTCAAACAGCGTCGAGCATCACCATCCACACTAGCAATCAACAACTGTTGCGCAGCGGGGGAGGTTGCCAGGCCAAGTGCTTGAGCGCCACGCTGAACTACTTGAACTAAATCTTCATCTAATAGGCCACGCAACACATAAACTCGGGCGCGCGAGAGCAAGGCTGCGTTAACTTCAAAAGAGGGGTTTTCTGTTGTGGCGCCAATAAAGGTTATCGTGCCTTTCTCAACATGAGGCAAAAAAGCATCTTGCTGAGATTTATTAAAGCGATGCACTTCATCAACGAACAGAACGGTTTTTTCGCCTTGGGTCAAATAATATTCGGCCTGCTCAACCGCCAGTCGAATGTCTTTTACTCCAGACAGCACCGCAGAAATACTTATCCACTTACAACCAGCGCTGATGGCCAATATTTTAGCCAGCGTAGTCTTGCCAGTACCCGGTGGTCCCCACAAAATCATCGAGTGAATCTGACCCTTACTGGCTAACCCGCCTAAAGGTTTATCCTCAGCCATCAAGTGTCGTTGGCCTATGTAGTCCGCTAAAGTCTCTGGGCGCAACCTATCAGCTAAGGGCCGTGGATCAATGCTGCTTGAGTTATCGATAAGTGACATTAGCAATCACCCCCGCACAACTTCCGTATTTGCCGGGAGATCTAACTCAAAAGTACTAGCGGGAATTTTTTGACGACTGCGAATTCCACTGAAGGTGACCAGAGTACGCTGCCCAACGTGGTCCGTAATTTCTAGTTGGGACAACTGCTGCCCCATAAAAGCAAGGCGCACTGACGTAAATAAAGATTGATTGCCGGATGGCTGAAGTAAGAATTGAACATCGCCGTCTAAAGAGATTTTATTGATGCGATAATCCCCTGCAAGCAATTGCGTTGGATCTAATAACAGTTTTAACGGCAGCGCTTCATCAGAGCCGCTCATATCCTTTTCTATCACTTGATCTAAATCTGGGTCGTAGATTCGCAGCAAACCATCAGCAACCACAATCACCTGAGTAAAAGGCGAGTTCAACTGCCATCGCAGGCTTGGCTTGGACAGGGTCAACGTTCCGCTAGATTGGTCTAACACCTGGCCGCGAAAATCCAGCAGCGTTTGTTGAAAATTTGCTTGGGTATTATTTAAACTGAGTAGCAATTCTAACAGTTGCTGACCAGATGTTGGGCCTTGCTCGACAGTTTTCAACGCCCCGTCAGGTTCTACCGCTTTTAGTGCTGGTGACGAAAGATAAGTGTCGTCAGCTGCAGAAGCTAACCCCATACACAGACAACTGCTAAGCAGACTAATTCCTATTAGGTACAAGTATTTCACGACTACCATTTGTGCCCATTGCTGATACCACGCCAGCTGCTTCCATGGCTTCTATTAGTCTTGCAGCGCGATTGTAGCCTATACGTAATTTTCGTTGCACCGATGAAATAGATGCTCGTCTGGAGTCAAGAACAAACTGTACTGCTTCGTCGTAAAGATTATCTTCATGCTCGGTGTCGTCGTCGCCATCAAGCTTAACAAACGCGTCTTCACCAGTTTGCCCTGCTGTAATTTCTTCTAAGTAATTTGGCGCGCCTCGGCGTTTCCAATCCTCTACCACGCGGTGAACTTCTTCGTCGGACACGAATGCCCCATGCACACGCTGGGGTAACGCTGTTCCGGGCGGCAAATACAGCATGTCGCCGTGACCCAGAAGTTGTTCAGCGCCACCTTGATCTAAAATAGTTCTAGAGTCGATCCTTGACGAAACCTGAAAGCCTATACGTGTGGGAATATTGGCTTTAATGAGCCCAGTAATAACATCCACGGACGGTCGCTGTGTCGCAAGAATTAGGTGTATGCCTGCGGCTCGTGCTTTTTGTGCAATCCGCGCAATCAATTGCTCAACCTTTTTGCCAACCACCATCATCATGTCAGCAAACTCATCAATCACCACAACGATGGTAGGCAGAGCCACTAGATCTGGCGCTTCTTCATCTTCCATTTTCCACAGCGGATCTTTAATCGGCTCGCCCCTAGCAATAGCTTCATTGACCTGCTTGTTAAAACCAGCCAAATTTCGTACGCCTTGGGTAGCCATTAGTTTGTAGCGGCGCTCCATCTCCGCAACACACCAATTTAGCGCATGAGCGGCTTCTTTCATATCCGTCACGACGGGCGTAAGCAAATGCGGAATACCTTCATAAATCGATAATTCCAACATCTTTGGGTCGACCATAATCAGGCGTACCTGCTCGGGCGTCGCTTTCATCAAAATACTCAACAGCATGGCATTGACACCAACCGACTTACCGGAGCCGGTAGTACCCGCGACCAGAAGGTGGGGCATTTTGGCTATATCAGCAACTATGGTCGCGCCAGAAATGTCTTTACCCAAGGCTAAGGTAAGGGTGGACGCCGCATCCTGAAAAACCGAAGAGTTAATAACCTCTTTGAGTTGCACCATTTCGCGGTGCTCGTTGGGAATTTCAATGCCCACCACAGACTTGCCAGGAATGACCTCGACAATACGCACACTGATCACCGCCATTGAGCGGGCTAGGTCTTTAGCCAGCGCACTTATTTTTTGCACTTTAACACCCGCCGCTGGCTGTACCTCGAACCGGGTAATGACTGGCCCTGGCAAAACCGATACAACCGATGCCTGAACTCCAAAGTCAGCCAGCTTTAACTCCAATTGCTTAGACATAGCTTCTAAAGCATCAGGTGAAAAACCTAGCTTCGTGTCCTCGCGCTTTTCATCCAGCAAGTCGACATCCGGTAGTTCGGAGGTACTATTGGAGTCAAAAAGGCGTTTTTGCTGCAGCCTAGAGGGCGGCTTTTCAGACTTTGCGGAGGCTAGTATCTGTACCGAAGAAGTCGGTGTGTCGATGCTACTCTCACGCTGATCATTGTCTAAAGAGACCTTGCGCTGTTTGATCAAAGCCTTAGTCTCATCGGCCTCTTGCTTTACAGCTTTAGCAGCAGCGCGTCTTGCTTGATAGCGATCATAACGAGCGTCGTAAAAGTCCCTTGATGCACCAACTACCTTGGTCAGAACGCGACCAATGAGTTCCGCTACATCCAACCAAGAAAAACCAGCCGCCGCCTGAAAACCTATAATAACCCCGGCTACACAGAGCACTGTCATGCCTACCCAGCCAAAGACTTGTTCTCCTTGTTGGGCTAGATGAAAACCGAAGACTCCGCCGGAACCAGAAGGAAGCTGGGACGCTAGCGGCGCATGCACGTCTAACAAAATACAAGCACATAGCATCAGGCCCAACCAACCGATTGTACGGACCACAACGAGCAACGGCGAGCTTGGCGTACGACCACCAAGCAACAAATGCAAGCCGATATAAACTAAAGCTAGTGGCAATAGGTAGGCCATCCAGCCAAATAGGAATAAAACAATATCTGCAAAGAAAGCCCCACTAGAACCCACAAGATTGCTTACTTCCTGGTTGTTGCCGGTATAATTAAAGGACGGATCATTCGGTGAATAAGAAGCGATTGCCAGCAGTAAAAACAAGGCCGATGTGCCCATAAGCACCAGGATCATCTCGCGAAAAGGAATAGAACGATTGGGCGATGAAGTTGGCAAAGATTGACTCCGTTGAATCTTGCCCAAGTGTACGCATTAGCTGATGTCGGCACAAACACCTCTAGATCATAAAA
Source organism: uncultured Gammaproteobacteria bacterium (assembly GCA_913043815.1). GTDB lineage: Bacteria > Pseudomonadota > Gammaproteobacteria > Pseudomonadales > Azotimanducaceae > UBA4421. The sequence goes on along the minus strand of CAJWNY010000024.1, from coordinate 18,875 downwards.
TGAGCGGTTATGAAAGGTGCCAAAACATTGAGGATAAGGCTTGAAAGCGCGTTATTTGGCAAAATACAAGACGTTCAGCGCTACTCGCCGTACAATCAGCCTTTTATTGATCGGTACGAAAATAATGCGAGTAGATAAAGCCAAAATCACCGACGAAGTTTGGGACGATGACCGAGTTAAAGGTTTTCTCGACAAAGGTCCATTAGGTGACGAACCTGCTGACTACAGTAAACTTTTACACGCTTACCGCAGTATGCGGCCGGAGGATTTTGCCCGTTTTTTGAAGATTTATAGTGCGGCGGGTGGGCGGTTAGACGTGGTTGACAAAGAGGGCCGCACTCTTGCGCAGGTCATAAAAACCCACAGAAAAGCTAAGCCCTTTCTAGCGCTTTTACCGATCCCGTAGCAGCAAACTTGCCAGAGCTGCCTTTATTACCATCCTCGCCGATCTGGTTTCCACCCGGAGAGGAGGCCTTGGATGAACCCGATGGCCTGCTCGCTATTGGTGGCGAGCTTTCAGCGCAATGGTTGATTGAAGCCTATTGTCGGGGAGTTTTCCCTTGGTTTGACGATGATTCAGGCCCAGTGTATTGGTGGTGTCCCAGCGAGCGGGGGGTTATAGAGCCGGGTCAAATGAAGGTCAGCCGCAGCCTTAAGAAAAAGCTACGCGGCAATAATTTCCAGATAACTGCTGATGCAAATTTTGGCTCGGTTATAAGAGCATGTGCAGCAACGCGAGCGGACACGGTGGGCACTTGGATCACCCCAGCTATGATGGGAGCCTATGAAGAACTGCATCTGGCCGGACTAGCCCACAGCATTGAGGTATGGCAGGACGAGGCCCTAGTAGGCGGTCTCTACGGATTGTCCCTAGGCAATATGTTTTTCGGCGAGTCTATGTTTGCTCAAGCTAGTGATGCATCTAAAGCAGCCTTTTTCAAACTACATGAACTCCTGCAAAGCTGGGATTTTGAGCTGATTGACTGTCAAATGATGAACCCGCATTTAGCAACCCTTGGGGTTATCTCTATGCCAAGAAATGAGTTTTTAGCTAAGCTTGCGCAAAACAATCTGAGTGACACTAGATTAGGCAACTGGCAACTGCCCTCTCACGTAAGCGCTTCATGAGTTCTTTGGAAGATTCAAACGAGGAACGGGTTGAGTTTTTTTTGACTCCCCCACACCCTTGCTCCTATTTAGATCGAGCTGACGCGCAAACTCTGTTCGTTGACCCAAGGCAAATAATCTCCAATGATTTGTATCAAACACTCTCTGCCAGTGGCTTTCGGCGAAGCGGTGGGCATCTATACCGGCCACACTGTGCTTCATGTTCTGCGTGTGTGCCAACTAGAGTACCAGCAGATAGCTTTGCTCCAAGTCGCAGCCAACGACGAATTATGAAACGCAATAAAGACCTAAGAGTGGTAGTTGAAGAAGCCAAATTCAGTAAACGCCATTACAACTTGTACGAGCGCTACATTAACCAAAGGCACGCTGACGGCGATATGTATCCGGCAACAGAGGATCAATTTCGCTCCTTTCTACTCAGTGAGTGGTGCTCGAGTATCTTCGTCTCTATCTATGAAGGAGAACGTCTGTTGAGCGTCGGGGTGACAGATCAACTCACCCAAGGCCTCTCTGCTATTTACACCTTTTTTGAACCTTCTGAGCCCAAACGCAGCCTCGGCGTACTCAGTGTCATAAAGCAGATTGACCTTTGCCAAGAACGAGATTTACCCTTTCTCTACTTAGGGTATTGGATAAAAGATTCTATAAAAATGAGTTACAAGACAAACTACCGGCCAACTGAGCTGTTTGTTAACGATACATGGGTACGTTTGAATTAGTCCTCTACGGCTTTGGACGAATAGAGGGAAATTAGCCGCTTCTATTTATCGCGCCATTACGGCACAATGCGCGCCCAAACACTAGGACATAGGGCCGCATGGCTAAAGAAGAGCAGATTGAAATGGACGGTACGGTGGTAGATACATTACCCAATACCATGTTCAGAGTTGAGTTAGAAAACGGCCACATGGTCACAGCTCATATTTCCGGCAAAATGAGAAAAAATTACATCAGAATTCTCACCGGTGACAAAGTCAAAGTAGAGCTAACGCCCTACGATTTGAGCAAAGGTAGAATTACTTTCAGAATGTAGCATTCAAGCTCATGCGTAAAGCCCTCTCTCGTCTAAGAAAATCGATGAAGAAAGCACCTGGAGACTGCCATTATAAGCAGCTCCTAAAAACCTTTCGAACTACGCTTTTTTCGACCGCGGCGAGGGATTAGGCATCTGCCGCAGAGAGCACCTTTACGGAAAGTTCGCCATCTTCCACCCCGACGGTTACCACGCCGCCTTGTGTGAGCTCACCAAAGAGTAGATCTTCAGCTAACTGCCGCTTAATCTTTTCTTGGATCAGGCGCTGCATAGGTCGGGCCCCCATCTTCTCATCATAACCTTCTCGGGCAAGCCAATCCCTGGCATCTTCATCCACTTCCAAAGTTACCCGCTTCTCGTCTAACTGAGCCTGTAGTTCCGTTAAGAACTTATCCACAACCGTTTTCACCACTTGAATACTTAAAGGGCTGAACTGCACTATGGCGTCTAGGCGATTGCGAAATTCCGGCGTGAACATTCGTCGAATCACCTCCATGCCGTCAGTGGAGTTGTCCTGCTCAGAGAACCCAATAGATGAGCGATTCATTTCCTGCGCACCTGCATTAGTAGTCATGATCACTACTACATTGCGAAAATCTGCTTTACGACCGTTGTTGTCGGTCAAGGTACCGTGATCCATAACTTGCAGAAGCAAGTTAAATACCTCGGGATGCGCCTTCTCAATCTCATCTAATAAAACTACGCAGTGGGGGTGTTTTGTCACCGCTTCCGTCAGCAAGCCACCTTGGTCAAAGCCAACGTATCCTGGAGGTGCACCGATTAGTCTTGAAACTGTGTGTCGCTCCATGTACTCAGACATATCATAACGAAGCAATTCGACACCCATTGCGTGCGCCAATTGCTTGGAGACCTCGGTTTTACCTACACCGGTTGGACCTGCAAACAAGAATGATCCAATGGGCTTATCGCCGCTCTTAAGCCCCGCGCGCGACAACTTAATCGCTGTAGCGAGTTGCTCAATAGCTTCGTCTTGACCGAACACCGCCATCTTAAGGTTACCGTTTAAATCTCGCAGCGATGCCTTGTCCGATGAAGTCACTTGAGACGATGGAATGCGTGCAATCTTTGCCACCACCTGTTCGACGTCCGAAGCGCCAATACTTTTCTTTCGGCGACTGGGCGGGAGCAATTGTTGAGCGGCCCCTGCTTCGTCAACCACATCAATTGCTTTGTCAGGCATAAAACGATCATTAATATACTTGGCCGCTAACTCTGACGCCGTACGCAATGCCTTATCAGTATAGCGGATTTTATAGTGCTCTTCGAAACGCGACTTAAGCCCCTTTAAGATGCGATAGGTATCGTCTACATCTGGCTCAGGCACATCTATTTTTTGAAACCTGCGGGACAAAGCCCGATCCTTATCAAAGATACCGCGATATTCTTGATATGTCGTAGAACCCATGCAGCGCATCTGTCCTGAAGTCAAAAGCGGTTTAAGTAGATTAGATGCATCCATCACTCCACCAGAAGCTGCACCTGCGCCAATAATAGTATGGATTTCGTCAATAAAAAGGATCGAATGTTCAGTGCTCTTTAATTCTGCTAGAACCGCTTTAAAGCGCTTCTCAAAATCGCCTCGATACTTCGTGCCCGCAACCAACGCGCCTAAATCTAGGGAGAAAATCACACTATCGCTAACTACCTCAGGGACTTTGCCATCAACAATGCGTTTCGCTAGACCCTCGGCTATCGCGGTTTTGCCCACCCCCGACTCTCCTACGAGAAGCGGGTTGTTTTTACGCCGGCGGCAGAGAATTTGAATAACACGCTCCAACTCTTCGTCACGCCCGATAAGAGGATCTACCCTGCCTGCCTTGGCCTCTTCGTTAAGATTAGTCGCGTAAGACGCTAAAGCTGAGGGTTTTTCTTCCGCAGCTTCGCCTTCTACGCCTTGGGATCCGGCATCTAAATCCCCTCCGTCCTCGTCAGGAACTTTACTAATGCCATGCGAGATATAATTGACCACGTCAATACGCGTAACGCCCTGGGCCTTAAGCATATAAACCGCTTGGCTTTCTTGCTCACTGTATATGGCAACCAAAACATTAGCTCCAGTAACCTCTTTACGCCCGGAGGACTGCACATGAAACAGCGCACGCGAGACCACTCGCTGAAAACCAAGAGTAGTCTGAGGGCCATGCTCCTCATCTTCCAGAGATAGCACTGGCGTGGTGTCTTCAATATAACTCTCAAGCTCATGCTTAAGCCCCGCCACATCTGCGCCCACATTACGTAGCACCTCTATCGCACCGTCGTTTTGAGTAAGAGCTAATAGCAAGTGCTCCACAGTGACAAATTCGTGTCTCTTAGCATTGGCTTGTTGAGCTACTGCATTCAGCGATTGTTCTAATTCTTTACTTAGCATTTATATTCACTACTTTTGGTTCGGTTAGTCCGTCATCTCAACACTCGACATCAGCGGATGGTTATTTTCTTGAGCGTACAAATTAACCTGCTCAGATTTCGTTTCTGCAATATCTCTAGGGTAAATGCCCACAACTGCTTTGCCTTCGCTGTGCACTACCAGCATAATTTGAGTCGCTTTTTCTCTCTGCATGGAAAAAAAATTCTCTAAAATATGAACCACAAATTCCATTGGGGTATAGTCATCATTTAGAAGAAGCACCTTGTACATGGATGGTCGCTTAAGTTCGGGTTTTGCTTCAGCCGTAGCAAGCCCAATATCCCGATCACCCGCAATGCCTTCATCGTCGTCATCAGCGCTTCCAAACCACGAAACTCGGCGCTCCAACTCTAATCCGCTTTCATCAATCATTCGCTCATCCATTGCCAAACCCAACTGCGCCTTATAAGGCCGCACCTCCAGTCCGATAGCGCTCTATTTTACAAAAATACAGCGGACCACAAACCCTTTTTTGCGAAATCCAGTCCCCTTATGTCCGCTTGATTTCCGAACTCACCCTAATCTTGAATTACTCGTTGTCGACGTTTTGTGACATTGCTAAGCCAAACTACTCATTCCTGGTTTGTAAATGGGGGCGTTTGGATATTTTTCTACCCATTTCAAAACTTGACTCCTGACAATTTTTTGAGGAAAGTCAGACCCGGAGTGGAGAAAAATATGGCTAGTGGAACTGTAAAGTGGTTTAACAATGCTAAGGGGTACGGATTTATTTTGCCCGATGACGGGGAAATAGATCTTTTTGCTCACTATTCTGCAATTGCGATGGAAGGCTATAAGTCTTTACGTGCCGGAGAGCCGGTTGAATTCGAAATAGAAGAAGGCGATAAGGGGTTGCACGCGATTAACATCGTTAGCACCAGTCCAGCGCCAACTGAAAGTTCGGAAGACAGCGATGATTAAGCAGGATCGTTTGAGGAAACTGGGAATTCTACTGATACAGAGAACTAAAAGCGCGCGTCCCTAGCTTTCCTTTTAGATTAGATGATCTCACTAAAACCCGTGGGCCAGAACTCTGGCTGAGCTCCCCTGCGCATCTATCTTTTAACCCTCACGGCCAACCCCGCCTCAACTTTTAAGCGTCTTCGACCACTTCCGTCGGACTTTAACTTTGAGAGCTAAAGTGCTGTAATTGCTGCGTTAAGAATTGCCGAAGGGCGCATGGCTTTATCCACTTTAAGAGGATCTGGAGAGTAATAGCCACCTACATCAACAGGTTCACCCTGAGCGGCAAGCAATTGTTGGTTAATAGCATCTTCATTATCACCTAACGTTTTTGCGAGTACTGCAAATCTATCTGCCAGGGCGCTATCTACGTTCTGCCGACTCATTGCCTCAGCCCAATACTTCGCCAAGTAAAAGTGGCTGCCACGGTTATCTAATTCATTTACTTTTCGCGATGGCGATTTATCACTTTCAAGAAACTCGCCAATGGCATCATTCAGCGTATCGCCAAGCAATTTCGCGGCGCTGTTGTCAAAGGTGTATGCAAGATGCTCATACGAGGCACCTAGAGCCAGAAATTCACCTAAGCTGTCCCAGCGTAAGTGCCCTTCTTTTTCAAATTGTTGAACGTGCTTTGGTGCAGAACCACCGGCGCCTGTTTCGAACAAGCCACCTCCCTCTATCAATGGCACGATCGAAAGCATTTTAGCGCTAGTGCCTAGTTCCAATATAGGGAATAGGTCAGTCAAATAATCGCGTAAAACGTTGCCTGTAACAGAGATAGTGTCTCGGCCTTCACGCATCACTGCCAGCGTGTGTCTGGTTGCAGCAGCAGGTTCCAAAATCTTAATGTCTAAATTCGCAGTATCGTGCTGAGGCAGATACTGACTAATTTTTGCAATCAACTGTTGGTCATGTGCACGATTTTCATCAAGCCAAAATATCACCTGGGCGCCTGTGGCTTTGCCACGGTTTACCGCAAGCTTAATCCAGTCTTGTACCGGTGCATCTTTTACTCTGCAAAGCCGCCAGATATCACCTTCTTCAACATTGTGACTGTGCAGTACATCTCCAACGCTATTCAGCGTGCGTATCACTCCACTTCCTAGCGCTTCAAAAGTGGTGTTGTGCGAGCCATATTCTTCGGCTTTTTGCGCCATCAATCCTACATTTGATGTAGAGCCCATCGTGGTTGGCTCGAATGCACCGTTAGCCCGACAATCGTTGATGGTTTCGGCATATACTCCGGCATAGCAGCGATCAGGAATAACAGCCTTCATGTCACGCAAGTCGCCATCAGGTGCCCACATTTTGCCTGATTCACGAATAGCCGCTGGCATGGATGCATCTACAATTATGTCACTGGGCACATGAAGATTTGATATGCCTCTATCTGAATCCACCATCGCCATATCAGGGCCGGTCGCAAAACACGTATCTAGATCAGCTTTAACCGACGCTTGTTGGTCAGCAGGAAGAGACTTAATTTTTTCGTAGGCATCGCCAATGCCGTTACTAGCATCAATACCCAACTGCTCAAACAATTCTTCATGCTTGGCAAACGCGTCTTTGTAAAAAGCTTTGACAGCGTGGCCAAAAATAATAGGATCAGAGACTTTCATCATGGTCGCTTTTAAGTGCAGCGAGAATAATACGCCTTCTTCAGTACCCGCAATTTGCTCAGCATAAAAATCGCACAGCGCTCTCTTGCTCATAAATGCGGCATCTACTATTTCGCCTTGGCTTACCGCAACATTGCTCGCCAGCAAAGTGGTCTGTCCAGAGGCTGATATAAACTCAATACTCAGGACGTCGTCTTGCTGCATATTGGTAGACAATTCGCTTGCATAGAAGTCGCCAGCAGACATGTGAGCAACATGCGATTTAGATGAAGTTGACCAAACACCCATAGAGTGCGGGTGTTTTTTTGCATAATCCTTTACCGCTGGCGCGGCTCGACGGTCGGAATTACCCTCGCGCAATACAGGATTTACCGCGCTGCCTTTCACCGTGTCATAGCGCGCCTGAATTTCCTTTTCAGCGTCATTAACCGGCTCTTCAGGATAATCTGGGAGGTTATAACCTTTACCCTGTAGCTCTCTTACCGCCTCATGAATTTGTGGGTTTGAGGCACTGATATTCGGGAGTTTTATAATGTTTGCTGCAGGATCGCTAGTAAGTACACCCAACTCGGCTAGGTCGTCGGAAATTCTTTGTTCGGGGCTCAGCATTTCAGGGAATGTGGCTATTATCCGACCAGCTAAGGAAATGTCTCGAGTCTCAACTTGAATGCCCGCTGCATCTGAGAATCCTTTGATTATGGGTAACAGCGAGTATGTGGCTAGGCGTGGGGCTTCGTCAGTTTCAGTATAAATAATTTTTTGTTCGTCGCTCATCAATTTCCCTTGCTTGTCTTCTCTTATCTTGACTCCTGCGCCAATAATTTGGCGAGAGCTACTGCTATAGAGCTAATTTGCCCTGCATTCGATCTTTATGTGATCTTATATTTTAACTGCGATTGAAATTAGTCGCTTGTTGACGGCATTCCATCGGTACTGCGCTAGCATTAAATTCGAACTAAATGAACCCTGTAACTACCTTTTGCTGCTAACAATAATTGCGCTAGATAAGTTCGGTGAACAATTCCTTGAAGAGGTAGAATGATGCTCTACCAGTCGGCCATAGCCCACGCACTACGTCACCCGCGGGGGAACCCAATATAGACCTCGTACCGAACATGTGCAACTCAGGCCGGTTTTCGGTGCATATTAAAAATGTAAACTTTGCCGAGAATTAAGCCCTAAAAATTATGGTGCTAACTTGTTCCGCTAGCTGTCCCACATCTTGGCGCGAAACTTATCGGCGTTGGTTGATTCCACCCAGCCTTGGCCTAAGTCGGACCGTTCATTTTTCCAAAAAACAGCCTCGGTCTTAAGGCAGTCCATAACATATTGCGCGCCTGCAAATGCAGCGTCTCGATGGCTTGACGCCACCATAACCAAGACAATTTGTTCACTGGGTGCCATAGTGCCAACACGGTGCACCACGTGAATAGCAATCAAAGGCCAACGCTCTTCGGCATAATCGAGAATTTTTTGAATACTTTTTTCGGTCATTCCTGGGTAGTGCTCAATGGTCAAGGTTTGCACGTCGCCACCGTCGCCGGCAGCGGCATTGTGGTCGCGCACTAATCCAACAAAACTGGCAATCGCGCCTACTTTATTGCCATATTCATGACGCATAGCAGCATAAATTTTATCGACGCTAAAGTCCTGTTGCTGGATTTGTATTTGCTGATCCAACTCAGCCTCCTGTCACTGGGGGTAAAAACGCAACTTCATCGCCGTCGGTGAAAACCAGCTCCGCTTCGCGCCAATTACCTTTAACAAGATCTTGGTTGACCGCCAGGCGAACATTCGGCGAAAGCAAAGGCTCAATCCCGGTCTCAGTCAAGCGCGCCTTTAACGCATTAAGTAACGTTTCAAGGTTAACAGCGCTGACTTGTAATTCGCTTGTGCCGACTTGCTCGCGCAGTGAGGCAAAAAATTTAACCTGTATATTCACTTAAGATTTCTCTGTTAATTTCTGACCCATTTATTGCGACTCACTCAAAGACGCAGGTCGCTGCCAATCGCCACTTTTGCCGCCCTGCTTCTCAAGCAGACAAATAGGGCCAATCACCATAACTTTATCAATGGCCTTACACATATCGTAAACAGTGAGCGCCGCCACACTGACCGCAGTCAAAGCCTCCATCTCAACGCCAGTTTTACCGCTGACCTTACATTCAGCGATGATTTCTAACTCGGTGTAGCTCAATTCATTAAATTCCAAGCTAACTTTTGACAGCGCCAACGGGTGACAAAGAGGGATTAAATCTGCACAGCGCTTAGCGCCTTGGATACCGGCAATCCTGGCCACCGCCAATACCTCACCCTTTTTTAACTGGTTGTCACGAATCGCCGTCAGCGTCGATGCAGCCATCCTGATAATGCCACTGGCCTTGGCTACGCGCTGGGTGACTAGTTTATCGCCCACATCCACCATATTGGCTTCACCGGCTGAATTGATATGACTTAGGGACATGACGGTATACCTCTCTTGATCTCCCATTATGCCGCCTAGCGCCGCCTAGGTCAGGCGCTAAAACAAAAAATTCATCTCAGGCAGTCAACTGAAGCACCAGCAGCAGCCTAAATATCAATTAGCCGCAGAGAATACCTGACCCAAAAGCTTGCCTGAGGTAATATAATCACCCTTAAAAGTCGTCACTTGGCGAGACAAATGTCCCCAAATCAAAATGTTCAGAGCGCTGACCAAAAAGCAATGCAAGGCAAGCGAGTCATGCTCGGTATGTCTGGCGGTGTAGATTCTTCAGTAGCAGCCCATTTACTCATGCAGCAAGGCTATGAGGTAGAGGGCCTATACATGAAAAATTGGGAAGAAGACGATGGCAGCGAATACTGCACGGCAATCACCGATTTAGAGGATGCCAGTGCGGTATGCGAAAAGCTTGGTCTAAAGCTACATACCGCAAACTTTTCAGCCGAGTACTGGGACAACGTATTCGAGCATTTTTTAAGCGAATACAGGCGCTGGCGTACACCTAACCCAGATATTTTGTGCAACCGAGAAATAAAGTTTCAACAATTTGTCGACTATGCCACCAGCCTTGGCGCCGACTACATTGCCACCGGACATTACGTTCGCCGTTCAGGCGGTTTGGATACCCATCAACCATTCAAAATCCTCAAAGGTTTAGATCACAACAAAGATCAGACCTATTTCCTTCAAGCCGTGCCTGAACAGCAGTTAGAAAAATGCCTATTCCCTTTGGGAGACTTAGAAAAAACCAAGGTTCGAGAAATTGCCTCAGACCTTGGACTGGCCAATGATAAGAAAAAAGACAGCACCGGTATTTGTTTCATAGGTGAGCGCAGATTCGCAGACTTTCTTGCCACTTATATCAAAGATATTCCGGGGCCAATTAAGGACAAGCAAGGCAGGTCCTTAGGCGAGCACCGCGGCCTTCACTACTACACGTTAGGTCAGCGCCAAGGCATTAACATTGGAGGCGTGGCCGGACGTAAAGAGCGTCCATGGTATGTCTGCGCAAAGCAGCCATACACAAACACTCTGGTCATTAGTCAGGAACAAAGCGAACTACTCGGCAATTGGCTGCACGCCGATGATTCCAACTGGCTCATAAAAGCCAAGTTTCCGCTTAAATGTAAGGCGCGAATACGTTATCGACAAGCGGACCAAGACTGCATTGTGAGCTGCGCTGCCAACGGCCAACTGCTGGTTAGGTTTGAACAACCTCAAAGGGCCATTGCGCCTGGGCAATATGTGGCCTTTTACGATATGGAACAAATGATTGGCGGAGCCGTTATAGAATGCGCCGGAAAGCAGTAAGCCCAAAATTAAAACATAAAAGATTCAACACACAAATTTCTTGACGAGCCAAAACCTATGAGCCAAATCGATTCAGTATTCGCGATCACTTCCATCGACGGGCGCTACCGCAACAAGGTCGAAGACCTCGCGCTTATTACCAGTGAATTTGGCTTGATTAAGTACCGTACCGAAGTTGAATGCCAATGGGTCCTGTTTCTCAGCGAATGCAATGAGATACCGGAAATACCTAGGCTCGATGAAGAGGACCGCGCCTTTGTTGAGGCCATAGCAGCAAACTTTGACGCTACTGGCGCAACTCGAGTCAAAGAAATTGAAGCCACCACAAACCACGACGTGAAAGCGGTGGAGTACTACCTCAAAGAACAATTTGCCCTGCGCCCCAACCTGCGTGCCATTAACGAATGGCTACACTTTGGTTGCACATCTGAAGACATTAACAATACCGCTTATGGCTTAATGGTTAAGGCCAGTATTGAAGACGTGCTGCTGATGCACATGAATCAACTGATCAAGGTGATTGATGACTTAGCTCAGCAATATGCCGAGTTGCCCATGTTGTCTCGCACCCATGGACAAACCGCCTCGCCAACCACCTTGGGTAAGGAAATGAAAAACGTTGCAGCGCGTTTGCATCGACAAAGGCGCCAGCTAGCAGGCGTAGAAATACTGGCCAAATTCAACGGGGCCGTCGGCAACTTCAATGCCCACCTGACCGCTTATCCAAACCTGCCTTGGGCTGATTTATCCGCGCAATTTATTCAGCGCCTAGGATTGGTCAATAATCCATGGACTACGCAAATAGAGCCCCACGATTACTTGGCTGAAATTTTCCACTGCGTCATGCGCTTCAACCAAATTGTGTTGGATTTCGACCGCGACATTTGGAGCTACATCTCCATCAATTACTTTAAACAGCGCAAAGTTGAAGGTGAAACTGGCTCTTCTACCATGCCGCACAAAATCAACCCAATCGACTTTGAAAATTCCGAAGGTAACATTGGTTTGGCCAATGCTTTGCTGGATCATATGGCCAGTAAGCTGCCTGTTTCACGCTGGCAAAGAGACCTATCGGATTCAACGGTATTGCGTAATATTGGTGCTGCTTTTGCACATTGTGGCATTGCGTATCAGGCCACTCTTAAAGGGCTCTCAAGACTGGACGTTAACCCAGGGGCCATTGCAGCAGATCTGGACGACAGCTGGGAAGTTTTAGCTGAACCAGTCCAAACTGTTATGCGTAAATACGGCATGAATGAACCTTACGAGCAGCTCAAAGCGGTCACCCGAGGGCGCAGCTTAAATGCTGAGTTATTCTTAGAAATACTGGCAGAGTTAGAGCTCCCTAAAGCTGCCCAAGCAGAGCTGCGCGACCTCCGACCAGAAACTTATGTTGGTATCGCCAGTGAACTAGCGATCCGTGACCTCGAGTAGGCCAATTAAAAGGAGTTCTGGGCAAACAATGAGAGTTAGCCCAATATTAGACTGATAAAAATCCAAAACTTTGCCTGGGATATACCCTCAATCGTTAGCACTAGAAACAGAATTTTTAGATACTAGCAAAAGCAACAGCCAACTTTTCATGGCCCAGGTGAAGTCAAATATGCTGAAGTAATTAATACTGATGGACTAATAAATGAATCAACTACACCGTAAACAACTACCCGGAACGAGGCTAGACTACTTCGACACTGAAGCTGCCGTTAATGCAATTAAGCCTGGCGCTTACGCAACCCTGCCCTACACCTCACGCGTACTGGCAGAAAATCTGGTACGCCGTTGTGACCCTGAACTACTCACAGCCTCTTTGGAACAAATCGTTTTCCGCAAACAGGATTTAGATTTCCCCTGGTTTCCGGCAAGAGTGGTTTGCCACGACATCCTCGGCCAAACAGCCTTAGTAGATTTGGCAGGATTAAGAGACGCAATCGCTGCCAAAGGCGGTGATCCGTCAAAAGTAAATCCGGTAGTGCCCACGCAGCTGATTGTCGATCACTCACTGGCAGTTGAACACGCGGGTTTTGAAAGCGACGCCTTTGAAAAAAATAGATCTATTGAGGATCGTCGCAACGATGATCGTTTTCACTTCATCAATTGGACTGCTACCGCATTTGAGAACGTAGATGTAATTCCACCCGGTAATGGCATCATGCATCAGATTAACTTAGAGAGAATGTCACCGGTAGTTCACGCTAAAGACGGCGTGGCTTTCCCTGATACGTTAGTAGGCACTGACAGCCATACGCCGCACGTGGATGCGTTGGGTGTTCTCGCCGTTGGTGTCGGCGGGCTTGAAGCAGAAAGTGTCATGTTAGGCCGAGCCTCCTATATGCGCCTACCAGATATCATTGGGGTAGAGCTGACAGGCAGAAGACAACCCGGGATTACTGCAACGGATATCGTATTGGCTATTACTGAATTTTTGCGCGAGCAAAAAGTGGTTTCGTCTTACCTGGAATTTTTTGGCGACGGTGCCAACGCTTTAACTTTAGGCGACCGGGCGACCATTTCAAACATGACGCCGGAGTTTGGCGCAACCGCCGCTATGTTTTATATCGACACGCAGACCATTGAATATTTACAAATAACCGGCCGCGAGGCAGAGCAAGTCAAGCTGGTAGAAACTTATGCAAAAGCCACTGGGCTCTGGGCTGACAGCCTAACTACAGCCGAATATGAGCGCACTCTAAAATTTGACCTTTCTAGCGTAGGCCGCAACATTGCTGGACCTTCAAACCCGCATAGGAGAGTCGCCACCGCAGATTTAGCGGAGCAAGGCATTTCAGGGATAGTAGAAAACGTAGAGGGAGAGATGCCCGACGGAGCAGTCATAATTGCTGCTATAACCAGTTGTACAAACACCAGCAACCCTCGCAATGTCATTGCAGCTGCCCTGCTCGCCCGCAATGCTAACGCAGTAGGTCTGCAACGAAAGCCTTGGGTAAAAACCTCATTGGCCCCAGGCTCGAAGGCAGTGCAACTGTACTTAGAAGATGCTGATCTGCTGAAAGAGCTAGAAGCGCTAGGTTTTGGAATTGTGGGTTTCGCCTGCACCACGTGTAACGGTATGAGCGGCGCACTAGACCCAATGATTCAAAAAGAAATCATCGATCGCGACTTATATTCCACCGCAGTGTTGTCCGGCAACCGAAACTTTGATGGCCGCATACACCCTCACGCAAAACAAGCGTTTTTAGCCTCACCTCCATTGGTGGTGGCCTATGCCATCGCAGGGACAATCCGTTTCGACATTGAAAAAGATATTTTGGGAACCGATGCGGCCGGCAAAGATATTACGCTAAAAGACATTTGGCCCAGCGACGAAGAAATCGACCAAATTGTTAAGGCCAGCGTAAAGCCTGAACAGTTTAGCAAAGTGTATGATCCGATGTTCGTGTCTCTCAAAGATGTCACAAGCTTTACCGACCCGCTTTACGACTGGCGGCCCGAGAGCACTTACATTCGACGCCCACCGTATTGGGATGGCGCCTTAGCAGGTGAACGCTCGCTCTCTGGTATGCGTCCACTTGCCGTGCTGGGCGACAATATCACCACAGACCACCTCTCACCCTCCAACGCCATCATGTTAGACAGCGCTGCCGGCGAATACTTAGACAAAATGGGCTTGCCAGAAAAAGACTTTAATTCTTATGCCACTCACCGCGGCGACCACTTAACGGCCCAACGAGCAACCTTCGCTAATCCGAAACTCGTCAACGAAATGGTCTTGGAGCATGGGGTAGCTAAACAAGGCTCCCTAGCTCGCATAGAACCCGAGGGCAAAACCAGCCGCATGTGGGAGGCGATAGAGGTCTATATGGAGAGAAAGCAGCCACTTATTATTGTTGCTGGCGCAGACTATGGACAAGGCTCATCTAGGGACTGGGCGGCAAAAGGCGTTCGTCTAGCTGGCGTTGAAGCCATCTTAGCCGAGGGCTTTGAGCGCATTCACAGAACTAACCTTGTAGGTATGGGTGTGCTGCCATTAGAGTTCAAAATCGGTGAAAACCGCAGCACTTGTACGATTGATGGCACTGAAACTTTCGACGTTATTGGCGAACCGACACCTAAGGCAACACTCAAAGTGATTATTAATCGTGCATCCGGCGAGTCTATTGAAATAGAAGCGACATGCCGTCTGGATACGGCTGAAGAGGTTTCTATTTATGAAGCTGGCGGCGTACTACAACGCTTCGCCCAGGATTTTTTAGAGTCGAACATCGCACCTACTCATTAATCGAACACTTTTTACAGCGCCCTCTAAGGCCGCTTTTAAGGATTTAGCTAAATGTCTCAAACACCGCAAATCAAAATCCCTGCAACGTATATGCGCGGGGGCACAAGTAAAGGCGTCTTCTTTAACTTGACCGACTTACCAGAAGCCGCGCAAGTTCAGGGTGCGGCTAGAGATAACTTAATCCTTCGCGTTATTGGCAGTCCTGACCCCTACGCAAAACAAACAGATGGCATGGGTGGCGCAACATCAAGTACTAGTAAGTCTGTGATACTCGCAAAAAGCACCGTTGCTGATCACGATGTAGACTATTTCTTCGGCCAAGTGGCCATAGACAAAGCGTTTGTAGATTGGAGCGGTAACTGTGGCAATTTATCTGCTGCTGTGGGCGCTTTTGCCATTACCAACGACTTGGTAGAAGCCGCTAGAGTGCCCGATACCGGCATTGCCGTAGTCCGAATTTGGCAAGCTAACATTAGCAAAACTATTATTGCGCACGTACCCATGCTCGATGGTGAGGTACGAGAAACCGGAGATTTTGAACTAGACGGCGTAACCTTTCCTGCAGCTGAAGTGCAATTAGATTTTCTTGAGCCCGCAGATGATGACGGCGGCTCTATGTTCCCTACCGGCAACTTGATAGACGACCTAGAGGTGCCAAACGTCGGTACGCTCAAGGCCACTATGATTAACGCGGGCATACCTACCATTTTTTTGAACGCCGAAGAGATTGGTTACACCGGCTGCGAGCTACAGGACGACATTAACAACGATGAAAAAGCCTTAGCTCTGTTTGAAACTATTCGGGCACACGGTGCATTACGCATGGGTTTAATTAGCGATTTAGCTGAAGCACAGGATAGACAACATACGCCAAAAGTAGCGTTTGTTGCCAAGCCTAAGGATTACACATCGTCCAGTGGCAAGGACATTGCTGCTAAAGATATAGACATGCAGGTTCGCGCTCTGTCTATGGGCAAACTACATCACGCAATGATGGGTACGGCTGCTGTCGCAATCGGTACCGCAGCCGCTATACCCGGCACCTTAGTCAACTTAGCGGCAGGTGGTGGGGCACTAGAGGAGGTTGAGTTTGGCCATCCATCAGGAACGCTAAAAGTAGGTGCAGCGGCCCAATTAGTAGAGCAAGAATGGACTGTAAGCAAAGCCAGCATGAGCAGAAGTGCCCGTGTGATTATGGAAGGCTGGGTACGGATTCCTGGAGACTCTTTCTAACTACTGAGCCTTACTCTCTGCAAAAAAAATCAATAGACGCAAAATCAAAAACAAAGGCTATAGAAAATGTTATAGCCCCTATTTCCAACTCTAGTTTTCGTCTAAATCAAAAGCACTAAAATACGCCTGATGAAGCTTTTCTGCCGACTTTATCGCTCGGCGATTGGCGTCAAAACTCTTGGCTCTGGTCCGATATAATCGGCGCTAGGGCGAATAATCCGATTATTCTGGCGCTGCTCCATAACGTGCGCTGCCCAACCAGATACTCTCGAGCAAACAAAAATTGGCGTAAACAACTTAGTAGGAATTCCCATAAAGTTATATGTGGAGGCGTGGAAAAAGTCCGCGTTAGCAAACAATTTTTTCTCATCCCACATAACCTTTTCAACTACGCAGGAAACTGGGTACAAGACGGTATCCCCCACTTCTGCTGCGAGTTTTTCTGCCCACTTCTTGATAATGACATTACGCGGATCTGAGGTACGATAGATCGCATGGCCAAAGCCCATGATCTTATCTTTGCGTTCCAACATACCCAAGATGCCAGCGGCAGCTTCTTCAGCGGTAGAAAATTTCTCAATCAATTCCATAGCCGCTTCATTAGCACCGCCATGCAATGGCCCGCGCAAGGACCCTATAGCTCCTGTAACACAAGAATGCATATCCGACAGAGTAGATGCACAAACTCGAGCGGTGAATGTAGACGCATTAAACTCATGCTCTGCATAAAGGATTAAGGAAATGTCCATTATCCGTTCGTGCAACTCACTGGGCTCCTCACCTGTAAGCGTCTGCAAGAAATGCCCGGCCAGAGATTCTGCATCAGTATCGGTCTCAATACGCACGCCCTCATGGCTGAAGCGATACCAATAGTTAATGATGCCAGGCAAGGCGCCTAACAAACGATCTGCAGCTCTTTGTTGGTTTTCAAAACCGTCTTCTGGCTCTAGGTTGCCAAGCATTGAACAACCGGTACGCAGCACATCCATTGGGTGTGCTGACGATGGAATACGCTCCAAGACCTCTAGCAATGCCTGTGGTAATACTCTGTTGTTCTTAAGCACACTGCGGTAGCCGTCTAACTGCGCTTGATTAGGCAATTCGCCATGAAACATAAGGTAGGCTACTTCTTCAAAAGTCGCGTTATCAGCAAGATCAGAAATATCATAGCCCCGATAGGTAAGCCCTGTGCCACTTAGCCCAACGGTGCATAGCTCTGTAGTGCCTGCGCTCTGACCGCGCAAACCCGCGCCACCTAATACTTTCTCTACCATTTTCTCTCTCCTCAACAATCGATTGTACGAGCCCGAGCGATGCCGAACTCTCTACTGAAACTATATTAGCGCCTCTGTCTATGTTCGGGCTTCTACTAGAAATTATGCTTGCCCAGCAAACAGGCGGTCTAACTTTTGCTCATACTCGTGGTAACCCAAGAAATCATAAAGTTCCATACGCGTTTGCATGGTGTCCACTACTGATCTCTGTGTGCCCTCAGATCGAATGGCCTGATATACGTTTAAAGCCGCTTTGTTCATGGCTCTAAAGGCCGAGAGCGGGTAAAGGGCCATGGCAATGTCAACTGCTGCAAGTTCATCAGCGGTGTACAAAGGTGTTTCGCCAAATTCAGTCAAGTTAGCCAGTACTGGAACACCCGCAGCTTCAACGATGGGCGCGTACATGCTAATTTCCGTCATCGCTTCGGCAAAAATTGCGTCAGCACCAGCTTCAGCAAAGGCACCAGCACGATCCACAACCGCATTCATACCGTCCACTGCCAATGCATCTGTTCTGGCCATAACAACGAAATCTAGGTCTGTCTTGGCGTCCACTGCAGCTTTAATACGGTCAACCATTTCGGCAACGGAAACAATGGACTTATTCGGCCTATGGCCACAGCGCTTTTGAGCTACTTGATCTTCAATATGCACTGCAGCAGCTCCTGCTGCGGTCATATCTTTTATGCTGCGCGCAATGTTAAAGGCGCCACCCCAACCGGTATCAATGTCCACTAACAACGGCACATTGGTCGCGGCCGTAATACGACGCACATCTTCCAAAACGTCATTTAAGGAGGTCATACCTAGATCCGGTAGGCCATATGAGGCATTGGCAACACCGCCACCAGATAAATAAATGGCTTTGTACCCGACGCTTTCAGCCATCAACGCGGTGTACGCATTAATAGTGCCCGGAATTTGTAGCGGTTTTTCGCTCGCCATAGCTTCGCGAAATTTCTTACCTTGACTCATTCTATTCTTTTCTCCAAGTTAGCCTCCCATCGACACTGGGCAAAGCACAATCACGCACTTTTAGCGAGCGCGAAGCATAATTATTTCTGGATCTCTGCTATTTATTACGCTACTCAAATAGCGTTGATCGCTTCGAATCCAAGCCTTAGTCTACATGACTAGACAGTGGCTAGCCTACCGCCTCTTCGA
>CAJWNY010000023.1 GCA_913043815.1 uncultured Gammaproteobacteria bacterium | reverse complement strand
CCCACTACGGCCTACTTATCGCGCGCACAGACTGGGACGAGGCCAAGCACAAAGGTTTAAGTTACTTCATCATCAACATGCATCAACCCGGCGTAGAAGTACGTCAACTTAGCCAAATGAACGGCCATGCGTCATTCAACGAAGTGTTCTTTACCGATGCCCGAATACCACGAGCGAACCTTATCAGCACCGCCGGAAACGGCTGGCAGGTTGCCATGACTACTCTTGCCCACGAGCGCCGCTCATTCGACAGAAACAGAGAAAACAAAAAGGTAAAGCAAAAAGGTAACATTTTTATCGAACTGAAAAAAGAATTAGATATTTCTAACGAGCCTTACACGTGGTACCCCCAACGTGCGGGAAGAGTAGACTTAGTCATGCAGCGGGCTCAAGAAACAGGTGCTATAAACGATCCAGTGCAGCGACAGGAAATTGCCCGATTACATATCTTGTCCGAATCTGCCAAGTGGACTGCGCAACGCGCGAAAGCTGCACAAAAAGCCGGCAAGCCCCAAGGACCAGAGGGTTCGCTGGGCAAACTGGTAGCCAGTGAAATAGCGCGTCTTGCCGCACGGGTGCACACCAATATCAGCGCCAATGATGCCTTGCTGACTGGTCCAACTAGTGTTCACGACGGCGTTGTCGCAGAAATACTGGTTTCCGTGCCAGCGGTATCAATTGCCGGTGGCACCGACGAAATACAACGCAACATTATCGCCGAACGGGTCCTAGGTTTACCTAAAGAACCTCGATTTGATGAAGGACCGTTTCGTAATGTTCAACGTAACAGTGCGGCGAAGGACCCTAGCAAGTGACCAACCCACGCCCCTTAGACGGCTTACGCGTTATTGAAGTCGGCCAGCTTTTAGCAGGCCCCTTCGCGGGCACGATGCTCGCCTATTTCGGCGCTGAAGTGATTAAGGTTGAACCGCCCGGCGACGGCGACCCGATACGCAACTGGCGCTTGTTGGATGAGAGTGGGACCAGCTATTGGTGGCGCAGCTTGGGCAGGAATAAAAAATCGATTACTTTAAATCTGCGCGCAGCCCAAGGCCGCAAAATCCTCGGCCAACTCGTAGAAACAGCTGATGTGCTTATAGAAAACTTTAAGCCGGGCACTATGGAAAAATGGGGCCTTGGTCCTGAAGACGTTAAAACAGACAACCCAGACCTTATTTACACCCGCATATCGGGTTATGGCCAGACTGGTCCATACAGCACGAAGCCAGGCTACGCCTCGGTTACGGAAGCGTTTAGCGGCTTTCGCTATATTAATGGATTTCCTGGTGATGTTCCGGTGCGCCCTAATCTTAGCTTGGGCGACAGCGTTGCGGGTATACACGCTGTAATCGGTATATTGCTGGCGCTGATGGCAAAAAAAAATGCCCGACCAAGCCAACCTACAGGCCAAGTAGTAGACGTGGCGTTGTACGAGTCTATGTTTAATTTAATGGAAGGCATTGTGCCCGAGTATGACGGCGGCGGCGCAATTCGGGAGCCAGCAGGCTCTACTCTCACTGGCATTGTGCCTACCAACACTTACCTCTGCGCTGACGGTAAACATGTGGTAATCGGCGGCAACGGCGATTCTATTTACGCTAGATTAATGAAGGCTATAGGACGAGGCGATCTTGCCGATGACCCCGCACTGGAAAAAAACCCAGGACGCGTTGTACAGCAAAAGACTATCGACGACGCCGTTGCCGCATGGACATCAATTAACACCTCAACCACTGTTATTACCTGCTTAGAACAGGTAGATGTACCCGTTGGGCCAATTTTTAGCATTGAAGATGCCTTCAACGACCCTCACTATCAGGCTCGAGAAATGTTTGAAGAAGTGGAGATCAAGGGTCAGGATGGCATGGCAGAAAGCACGCTAAAAATACCCGCAATACTGCCAAAGCTCTCGGCCACACCTGGCGCCACAAAGTGGCCTGGCGGGGAGGTGGGCAGCCACACTCAAGACATTTTGGAGGAAATCGGCTACAACGCTGAGGAGCAAGCCACCCTTAAAGACCAGGGATATATCTAAGCGCAGTCACGTCCTAGACAAAACGGCGACTAAAACTAACAGCTAACCGAACTGAAAAACTGGGGAGTCATCATGAGTTTAACTATAGATACCGGCACGGACGAACTGCTCTGCCATATTGAAGATCGCGTAGCCACAATCACCTTAAATCGGCCAGAAAAGCGCAACGCCTTGTCCGACAACCTAACACCAGCGTTACGCCAGACGTTGCTTGATCTCGACACACGACAAGACGTGGGCTGCCTTATCATCACGGGGGCTGGCTCCGCTTTTTGCGCAGGCGGCGATATAGGTGGCATGGGCGCAGGCAGTAACGACCCCGATATCCCCAAGCCTACTATTCAAGAACGGACTCGAGTACTAAAACACAAGCATGAAACTCTGACCCCTCGATTATTTGAACATTCCAAGCCAACTATTGCAGCGCTACCCGGCGTGGCCGCTGGCGCCGGTTTTTGCATAGCCCTAGCATGCGACATTCGCATTGCCGCAGCATCGGCGTTTGTCACTACGGCTTATCGAAACATTGGCTTTTCTGGAGACTACGGCGGCAGCTGGTTACTTAATCAATTAGTTGGCCCAGCAAAAACCAAAGAACTCTTTTATACCGCACGACGTGTGCAGTCAGATGAAGCGTTGGCTTTAGGGATTTTCAATCAAGTAGTGCCAGATAAAGAATTTTTAGCTGAAACCATGGCTCTGGCCAAACACATAGCATCTGGGCCGCCAATAGCCTTGGGCTACATGAAAGAGAATATTAATGCAGCGATAGGCTGCGACCTTCGCACCTCACTAGATCTAGAAGCCGACCGCCTGATGCGCTGCGCTTCTACTAAAGATCACAAAGAAGCAGTGGCTGCATTTATGGCCAAACGCCCACCCGTGTTCACAGGCACGTAACAGCGCGTTTCTAATAGCAAGAAAATAACAGCAAGCAAACAACTCACAGTTCAAAACGGAAACCAATATGGCTCAATGGCATAACTGGTCGGGCAGACTTCAACATAAGCCGCAACAATTAACCCATGTTTACTCAGAGAATCAAGCTGCAGCTTTGGCTTTAGCCAGCAGCAAGGCCGGCCAAAGCCTGCGTGCGGTGGGCGGTGGCCATAGCCACCAGGACTTGGTGGGCAATAACGACGTTATTGTCGACACCCTGGGTTTGTCAGGCGTCATCTCTCACGATCAGGCAGCTAATACCGCCTGGGTTTGGGGCGGCAGCCGTATCTTTAGTTTGGGCAACGCGTTACATCAAGTAGGCCTAGCTTTGCCCAATCAAGGCGACATAGACCAACAAAGCATATCTGGTGCTACGGCCACAGGTACACATGGCACAGGCGCTAAACTACAAAACCTTAGCAGCCGCGTCGTTGGTGCCAGATTGGCATTAGCTGATGGCAGTTTGATAGATTGTTCTGCTGTTGAAAATTCGGAACTGTGGCAAGCCAGTCGCCTACACTTGGGTGCGTTTGGCATAATCACGCGGCTCCAACTTGCACTTAACCCATCTTTTTGCCTAGTTGAGAAAACTTGGCAAACACCACTAAGCACCCTACTCCAAGAGTTGGATAGTTATATTGCCGACAATCGACATTGCGAATTTTTTTGGTACCCGCGTACTGATACCGCCCAAGTTAAGGTGATCAACGCAACGACAGAGCCCGCCCAGTATCCACTGAAGGGCGAAGGCCAACGTCACGGCTGGAGTTATGAGGTTTTGCCCAACCATAGGCCTCATAAACATACTGAAATGGAATACAGCGTGCCAGCGGAATCAGGCATTTCCTGTATGACTGAAATCCAAAAACTGTTAGCCGACAAATTTACCGATGTTAAATGGCCCGTTGAATACCGCACGTTAGCCCAAGACGACGTATGGCTATCTACCGCTTACCAACGACCTACTGTGACCATCTCAGTACACCAGGGTATTGATGAACCAGACGAAGCCTATTACCGTGCCTGCGAAGAAATTTTCTTAGCCCATGGCGGCAAGCCACACTGGGGCAAAGTGAACTATTTGAACGGACAACAGATGGCCGACCTGCACCCGCGCTGGAGCGACTGGTGGCGCGTGCGTGACAGCATTGATCCAACCGGCACGTTCCTTAATCCGTACATGCACAGCATTCGACCTTAAACTCATTCGGTAATTTCATGCATCCAAACTACACATCAAAATTCCCTGAATTAGCCTTTTACGGCTTGCCAGGACACACACGCACACCACGAGACATATTGGCTCAAGCGCAAGACGCAGAAGCACTCGGAATTGGCGGCATTATGATTTCTGAGCGCGCGGACTATAAGGAAATAGCCGCAGTTTGCGGAGCCGTAGCCGCCGTTACGGAATCAATTTTTATCAGTACATCAGGCACTAATTTAAACACGCGCCATCCGGTAATTACCGCATCAATGGGTTCAACATTAAGCAGCTTATCTCAAGGCCGGTTCAGTTTGGGCTTGGCCAAAGGTGTAAAATTACGCTGGCAGGCTATGAATGTAGATTTTCCAACCTACGCGCGCGAAGAAGCTTTTATAAAATTACTGCGCCAGCTTTGGCGAGGTGAAACCATAATGAATCACGACAGTGAACTCGGCCAATATCATGCTCTGCAACTAGCAAACTATGTACATGAAGATATACCGGTTTTATATGTCGGCTTTGGTCCGAAAAGTTTAGAGAATGCAGGGCGCATTTATGATGGTGCTCACCTCCACACGTTCATGAGTGATCGAGCTCTCAGCAACGCCGTTGCCAGTTTTCGTGCAGGCGAAGCGCAGCAGCATAAAAGCGGTGGCAAACTATGGTCAGTCTTCGCTACCGCCTGTGATATAAGCGACGCACACTATCTGAAACTCATCGTCGCCCGCTTAGCAACTTATCTACAAATCAAAGGCTATGGCGAGTTGTTAGTCGGCGTGAATAGTTGGGACACAGAGATTCTGCGTAAGTTTAGAGAGGCGCCAGTGGTCGCTAGCATGAAGGGGGCCATAGACAGCATTGCCACACTTAGCGAGTTAGAAAGCATTGAAAAACTCATACCGGAGAGTTGGCGTCCAGCGGCCGTAGGCAATGCAAAAATGTGTGCGCAAAGATGGGTTGATCAATTCTCCGCCGGAGCAGACGGCATTATTATTCACGCCAGCACGCCAGAAGAGTTCGCCCCTGTATTGGCAGAATACGAGGCCATCAGACCGAACCATTTATTTGAAGGTCGCACTAATCGGCCCGGATAATAATTTTAAGCGCCGACGTGTCTCTACAACCAAGCGTTATCGCGATGACAAAATACGCTAGATCACATCACTCTAGGGAACATGGCATTTAGTAAGCTATCAAGAAAGAAGTGTGGAAACGTTAGGCAAGCTAAGACCAAAAATTGCCGACATAGATAACGCGATCATCGCCAAGCTTGCAGAGCGATTTAAAATCATGAAGAGATAGCCGAGCGAAATTAGCCCGTCACTCAGAGCCGATCATACTCAACAAATCTACCGGGTTTTCCACCCAGCGGCTAAACCCGCACTGCTGGTACTCTTGTACATTGCCATACCCATAAAGAGCACCGATGAAATCCATGCCATTACTGGCGGCGCCCTGAGCATCGTGAACACGGTCCCCAATCATTAAGCAATCTGCACCTAAGTACCCTGTGGTTTTCAACGCCAAGGCAAGCAACTCAGATTTATCAGACAAGCTACCGTCTAAATTTGAACCAAAGGTGGTTAGGAAATATTCGAATAAGCCGAAATGTTGAAGAATTCGATCAACGAATATCAAGGGTTTACTTGAAGCAACGAAGAGCGGGTGCCCTGCGCGCTTCAGGGCTCCAAGCGCATGCGCGATATCCGCATAAGCGACATTCTCAAAAAGGCCCACCGTACTGAAACGCTCTCGATAAAACTCTACCGCCTGCGTTGAACGCTCAGTGCCGACCAGAATATCAAAGCTGTGTATTAGCGATGGTCCGATGCACCAAGTTAAGTCGTCTTTTGTTGGTGCCGGTTCGCCGAGCTTCTCCATGGCGTATTGAATGCAGCCAGTAATGCCTTCTTTAGGGTCTGTCAAAGTGCCATCTAAATCAAAAAAGATCGGCTGCATCATTTCTACTCCAATTCATTAGCAAATGACCATTAAACCCACAAGACGGGGCGAGTTTTTGACCGCTGACAGCATAACGTAGTGCCCTTTTAAAGAATCTAAATCAGCGACCAAGCAGGTCAAAAGAGCGATTTATCGTAATGAAACTCCGCACACAAGAAATTCCAGCCCAATCGGGCTTGGCGAACTGCTCAGGTGTAGCTTAACATCTAGGTTCAATCATTAGAGAGAACAGTTATGGGAGTTAATGTTGCAGGCGTAGGAATGATTCCTTTCACCAAGCCAGGTGCGAGTGACGATTATCCGGTTATGGGTGAGGCAGCCGCACGACTAGCGATAGAAGATGCAGGGATAGACTATTCTAAAGTGGGTCAAGTTTATGTGGGTTATGTATACGGAGACTCAACCGCAGGTCAAGCCGCAGTTTATGGCCTTGGTCTTTCAGGCGTCCCTATAATTAACGTTAACAACAACTGTGCCACAGGTTCTTCAGCACTGTTCTTGGCTCGCCAAGCCGTTCAGTCAGGCGTTGTAGATTGCGCTCTAGCACTGGGTTTTGAGCAAATGGTACCCGGCGCACTTGGCGCTGTATTCAGCGACCGCCCTAGCCCAATGAAGCGTTTTTTTAAAGAACGTAAAACCATGCAAGACACTGATCGCGGCGCGCCCGATGCAGCCCAATATTTTGGCGGTGCAGGGCGCGAATATGCCGACCAGTATGGTACCGAAATGTCTACTTTCGCAAAGATTTCAGTGAAAGCACGGCGCCACGCGGCAAATAACCCTTATGCGGTATTCCGAAACCAATTAACCCTAGAAGAAGTAATGGAGTCTCCACACATCTATGGTCCATTAACCCGTTATCAATGCTGCCCGCCTACCTGTGGCGCTGCTGCAGCAGTAATTTGCAGCGACGAGTTTGCTGCCAAGCACGGTCTGAATAATGTGATTCGCATTAAAGCCCAGGCAATGACCACTGACTTTCCGAGCACTATGGAAGATCACTCAATGCGCAAGCTGGTAGGTTACGACATGGCGAAATCTGCGGCGGACAAAGTCTACGCAGAAGCTGGTATTGGCCCAGAAGACGTCCAGGTATGTGAACTGCACGACTGCTTTACAGCAAACGAATTACTAACTTATGAGGCACTAGGCCTAACTGGCGAAGGTACCGCAGAACAGTTTATTTGCGACGACCAAAACACCTACGGTGGCCGAGTTGTAACTAACCCATCAGGCGGTTTGTTGTCTAAAGGACACCCATTGGGTGCAACCGGTCTGGCGCAGTGCACAGAGCTTGTGTGGCAACTACGAGGCGACGCTGGCGCTCGCCAAGTGGATGGCGCTAAACACGCGCTACAACACAACCTAGGCCTTGGCGGCGCATGTGTTGTGACCTTGTATGGCAAAGACTAAAGCTCGGTAAAGACTAAGTCTTTTGCTTCTGGGCGAGGTGTAGCGCCGAGCCCAGTAAGCAAAAGACGTTGCTCGAACACAATTTTCATCTATCGCATTGTCTAACACACCGTCTACACCCACGCTTTTTACTGGCATTTTGCCCTACGCCCCTTAAACTTCCGCCATTACTTGCTTAGCTTTTGCAAGGTTGCGACACATCAAAACCCATGGTTCTATTTGGTCATTGAATAATAAGAGAGTATGTCGTGACCGCATCCAACTTATTTCCGGCAATTAGCCAACGTCGAATTGCCACAAATAGTATTGAGTTAAACATCGCAGAACAGGGCGAGACTAATGCCCCATTAATTTTACTACTGCACGGCTTCCCGGAATCTTGGTATTCCTGGCGCCATCAATTTGCGCCTTTGGCCAACGCTGGCTACCGCGTTGTTGCCCCAGATATGCGCGGCTACGGTGACAGCGACAAACCCGAAGCCATTGATAGCTACAACCAAGTAGAAGTAGTTAACGATATTCTTGGGTTAATCCCCGCATTGGGGTACGCAACCGCTATTGTTATTGGTCACGACTGGGGAGCGCCTACAGCATGGAGCTGCGCGCTCAACCACCCAGACAAAATTACTGCTGTGGGCGCACTATCTGTGCCGTTCAGCCCCCGCGCTGAAGTCCCGCCATTAGATATGCTCAAGGCTATTTTCAAAGACAAGTTTTTCTATCAGCTCTACTTTCAAGAGCCAGGTGTGGGCGAAGCAGAACTAGAAGCCAACGTGCGCGTTAGCCTGCGCAAGTTTTACCATATGGCCAGTGGTCAGATGGATATCGGCCTAATAACAGAAAAGACTGCTGATGCGGATTTGCTCTCGGACTTACCGGACCCCGACAAAATGGGCTCATGGCTAAGCGACGCTGACCTAGATTTTTATGTGAATGCGTTTACTAACAGCGGTTTTCGCGGCCCCCTTAACTACTACCGCAACCATAATTTGACATGGTCGTTGACCGAGGGTGCCCCCACTGAAATTCACCAGCCTGCGCTATTCGTTGCAGGAGATCGCGATGGGGTAATTATGATGGCCGCCGCCGCGCTTGAGAAAATGCCCAGTCACGTAACAGATCTTCGCACTAACGCATTGATCCCCGGCGCGGGCCACTGGACCCAACAAGAAGCCCCAGAGGCGACCAATGAATATATATTGGAGTGGCTGAAGACCCTTTAACGAGATTACACGATGCAGCAAACAGATACTACGAACAACAAGCCCTTTGACGGACTGAAGGTTGTCGACATATCCGGCACCGTGGCTACTAGCTATGCCTGCAAACTGTTTGCTGACTACGGAGCTAGAGTGACTAATGTGGAGCCGCCTCAGGGCTTTCCTACCCGACAACTGAAACCATTTTTACCAAAAGCACAGGGGGAAGAACCCGTCAGCGCAATGCACGGCTATCTGCACTGTAACAAGGCAAGCATGGTTGGTAATCATAATAATCTGGCGACAGAGCCTGCTATCACTCAGGCAGATCTCATTATTTATAACCCAGCAACCTTACCAAGCGAAGACAGCTTGGCTGGCATCAATATAAATACCTGTGCGATTAGCTGGTTTGGCTTAACAGGACCTTACGCGCAATACCAAGGCTCGGACGGTGTGATCCAAGCTCTTACGGGACTAATGAAAGGTATTGGCGAGAAAGACGGCCCACCGATCATTCCCAATGGCGTACAAGCGCAAATAGTCGGCGGCCTCTGCGCCTTCAACGGCGCATTAGGCCATCTGTTAGGACAACTAATGGGGAATCTCACGCAGCCCTTCGCTTTAGACAACAGTATTTTTGAAGCTAACATGTGCCTTACAGATTTAATGGCGATCAATGCTTTCAACGACAATCCTCTTCCACCGCGCATGGGCATCAACCGATTTCCACCCAGCTATCCATTAGGTATCTGGCCCTGTAAAGACGGCTGGCTCGGCGTCACGGCCCTTACCCCAAGCCAGTGGCGGGCCTTTTGCCTGCTGTTATGCCTGGATGATTTTATTGACGTAGATTTTTTCAATGCCAGCATCAATCGCCTTGCTTCAGCGGATGTTCTAGAACCGGCCATCATGCGCGCCTTGGAGTCTTGCAGTGCAGAAGCGCTTTTTCACAAAGGCCAAGCAATGCGCATTCCCCTGGCACGAGTGCCGACTATGGAAGAACTTTTTACTGTGGATCAATATGTCAGCCGACAAGCATTCAGTTCGATTTCAATGAATGACAAAACCTTTCTAGCGCCCTCTATACCATTTCGTCTGTTTACTACGCCCCCGCACTTTGGCGGCAGGGTGGCTGCTCTTGGCGAAGACAACCCAATCGCTACAGAGGCTAAAGTATGAGTACAGAAAAACTGCTCAACGGCCTACGTATAATCGATTTATCTATGGGTTGGGCTGGTCCATTAGCCGCAAGAAACCTTGCCGATATGGGCGCTCAAGTCATCAAAGTAGAAAGTTGTACGCATTTTGATTGGTGGCGTAGTTGGGAAGCTACCCCTGAATGGATCGCAGATAATGGTGCAGAAAAAGCACTGCCCTATCTTTCAGTGAATCGAAACAAACTAGACATTACGTTAGATTTAGAAAGCTCGGTGGGCCGACAACTTTTATTAGACCTAGTTGCCAGGGCCGATGTGGTAATAGAAAATTACTCTGGCTCAGTTTTACCCAAGTTAAAGCTTGACTACCCACACCTCAAAGCTGTGAACAAAGAGTTAGTCATGGTTTCAATGCCCGCCTTTGGAAGTACCGGACCCTGGGCAAATTATCGCGCCTATGGCTCTACTGTAGAACATTCATCTGGGCTACCGCACCTCACAGGCAGCGCGCACCAGCCGCCGGCTATGCAGCATGTTGCTCTGGGCGATGCCATTGGCGGGTTAAATGGTACCGCAGCGTTGCTCAGCGCACTATGGCATAAAAAGAAAACTGGGCGAGGTCAATTTGTTGACTTGAGCCAAGTGGAATGTCTTATCCCTTTAGGTGCTGAGGGTATTTTACACCAGGCCGTAAACAACTCGCCTCCGCCAAGAACCGGCAACGATCACCCGGATTTTTCGCCTCACGGCGTTTACCCCTGCCAAGGCGATGACCAATGGATATTGATTCAGATAATGAGCGAGACCGAATGGAGCGCTTTACAGAGTCTATGCGCTGAATTGAGCCAATTTGGCGACATATCAGATCGCTTAGCACGACGACCCGCGCTAAATAAAACTCTGGCGCAATGGACAGCAAATCAGTCAAGCCCCGCACTCATGGCGCACCTACAAGACTTAGGGATAACCGCCGCGACGTTAAACAACGGCATAGACCTTTTAAAAAATCAGCAACATCAAGCGCGAGGCTATATGCAATTGCTCGACCGCGCCTTCGTGGGCAGTCAACCACACCCCTCATTACCCTTTCGCAACGGAAGCGAGCCTTCACCACTGCAAAATCCTGCACCCACTTTGGGTCAACATAACAAGGAAGTGCTGGGTGGCATATTAGGATTGAGTGACGCAGAACTGGAAAAATTAACACTAGAGGGCGTAATTGGCGACAAGCCCAAGCTGCCGAACTAGGCAACCTAACTGCTTGCCCACCCTGCGCTTTGCAGGGTTCATTCCAGTCTTATTTTTAGGCGCCCGACTAGAGAGCCATATCTAACAATTCTGTAAATCCAGATGGCTTGTGCGGCCCAACGATTAACTGTTCAAGCACGCCATGCCCTTGACGCTCGCCCAAATCACCTGTCATGGTCACAGTAGAAACGGCCTGTATATGCAGGGTCATAGCATCATCAATTTCACTGAGCACATACTCTTCGTACATAGAGGCTGGACCGCCGTGATAAAAACCATGTGGAAATTCTGGGTGGCCATAACCGACGCCCTTCATATACCAATGAAATCGCGGGGTCATTGTTATATCAACAATGCCACCGCCTCTGCGCTGAAATTGGATCTCAGCTTTAGCCGCATGTCGGGTCCCGGATACAAAGGTCAAATTTGAAGAAACTTTGCGCATGGTTTCGGCATTAGCATTTGCATGCACATCAGCTTCCAAGGGAATAAACACGCCATCGGTATTCCACGGAAACCCGTCCGCGTCATCGTTAAGGTGATAAAGACTGACTGCGTCCGGCCAATTAATCGGCGCCCAAAGCCAATAAAATTGACTCATTGCTATCCCCTGTGGGTTAGCCTGCGCATCTGCCATACCCACCGGGCGAATACCCCACGAGCGGTCCCGCGTGCCCAGCCAATTTTCTGGGGTAACGTTAATCAATGTGCCTTGATGTTTAATCCACCCTACCCAGGTGCCATTTTGCGTTAACCGAGTGTAGTCCATAAATATCTGCGCACCATTACGCCGGGTAAAGCGCGGCTCTTCTTGGGCAGGTGCACGACCCACAAAGAGTAAATCTGCTTCCATACCCTCATCCGGCACGTCGATCAAAATACGCAACTGATTTAACGGTTCCACTACCTCGACAGAAATACCTTGAACCTGAGTATCCATACGCTCCATGCCTAACGCACGAGAAGATAATAAATTATGCTGCACACCATTGCGAATAAGGGAAAACCCAGCGTCTATAACGTCTAGTTGGGGGTAAACACCCATACCCAGCGCAAAAAACAAATCTTCTTCTTTATGGTAGCCATTGAAAAAGTAACGATCGTAAAAATTACGGCTTTGACCTGCATAGGCTATAGGTTCTGGATTTTGGTGTATTGGGTAATCGTCTGCTTTAGATAACATGGCCAACCTCTCCTGATAAATATGTTGAGCCAAGATTGTAGCCCTATTTTCTCTTCCGCTGACAGCCACTAGACACGGCTCTGGCGCGCGCACTAGCAAACAGAGCAAAACTGAGGCTAGCACCGATGCTTGTTGCTAAATAAACCTACGTCGTTTAGCTTTCCTGACGGGTTTGGGGAAATCTATTACTGGGCCTACTTGGTTTAAAGTTCGGTTAAAGTTCGGCTTGCACGTCGACATTTAACGAAAGGACGTAATAAAAAGCCTTCATGAAAATAAATACAGGGAAACTACGATGCGAACTCTAATTCTTGGCTTAATTACGCTTATGGCGTCAGCTATGCCTCAAATCTCCTTGGCCGATGGTCACCTACAAAGCGAAAAAAACGGCATCGCCAATCTGGCTTGGATGACCGGCAACTGGAGTGGTCCTATGGGCGCCGCAAACTTAGAGGAAAACTGGATCCAAGCAAAGTCGGGCAGCATCGCATCGCTAGTTCGACTCACCACGCCAGAAGGCACTAACATGGTTGAAATCGTTAATATTCAGGAAATGGAAGGCACATTAGTACTGCACCTACAGCAATGGGGTCCCGGCTTTGCACCATTGGCGCCAGCGCAGAAAATGATGTTAGATAAAAGTGGCGAGCGCACGGTTACCTTTAAGGCTGCAAGTCCAGGCGGTCTAAAGCTACTAACTTATAGCCGCCCGGCGGATAACGAATTTGAGGTCGCAGTGATTACTGCTGACGATCAAAACCTCACGATTAAAATGACACCTATCCAGTAGGTTTATTTATTAGATTCCCAGGTCACATCAGGGAGAACCAATATGACTCAGATTAATAGCGTCTTAGGACCAATAGACAGCAGTGATCTTGGTTTTACCCTAATGCACGAGCACGTCATGGTGGCGGCTAGTGGGTTATCAAAAAGCTACCCTGACTTGCTCGGTCCCAACCGCGAAGAAAGGGCCGTTGCCTGCCTCAGAAAGGCCAAGGCTGAGGGAATCAATACTCTATTAGATGCCACTACCTTCGACCTTGGCCGTGACCCAGAAATGCTGCGTCATGTAGCTTATGAGTCTGGCGTAAACCTCATCAATGTCACCGGTTGGTGGTTAGATGTACCTCGTTTTATGTTGGGGGTTGGCGCCAATCAAATGGCGGATGAATTTATCCGCGACATCAATGAAGGTTTTCGTGGCACCGACGTTAAGGCCGGCATGCTGAAGTGTGCCGCAGATTTTGAGGGTGTCACTGCACCACTAGAAACAATGGCCAGAGCAGTGGCTAGAGCCCACCTACAAACCGGCGTACCTATAATGGTGCACTCTTACCCTACCGGGCACGTAGCCAAGCGTCAGATTGAAATATTTCGCGAAGAAGGCGTGGACCTTACTCGGGTTAAAATTGATCACAGCAATGACACTACAGATACTGAGTATCTCAAATGGATTTTAGATCAAGGCTGCTTCTTGGGCTTGGACAGATACCCGGGCAGACTGGTTAGCCCACACATGCGTACCGTGACCCTGAAGCGCTTGATGGATATGGGCTATGGAGAGCGCTTGTGCCCTTCCCACGACTGCATTTGCCTGCACATTCATAACGAGCAGGCAGATGGCAGCATTGCTGCCGAGCATGCGTTCACCGCCAGCAATCCGGACCAGTACTTGTACATGCACAAACATGTCATACCTGAACTAATACAAATGGGCGCCACTCAAGCAGACATAGATATGCTGTTTATAGACAACCCAAGAAGGCTCTTTGAGGGAGCTTAATAGCACGTGCGAAACGACCAGCGTTATCAACCAAGCTGACCATATAAAAATGGACAGTTGATCAATCCAGTTGGAGCATATCTAAATGCACATCGATCTACTCAACCCCGAAAGTTTTGCCAACGGCCACCCGCATGACCAATACGACTGGCTACGCGAAAACGATCCAGTACACTGGCACGAGGAACCAAAAGGCACTGGCTTTTGGGCGCTTACGCGGTTTGAGGATGTCGCCAAAAGTGGTCGCGACCCTAAAATATTTTCCTCTGAGCCCACCATCATGATCACCGACCCTGAGACCGGCACTGCGCTGGCTTTCGACGGAGAGCACAAAATGATGCTGATGATGGACCCACCTCAACACACAAAATTTCGCAGGCTTATCAGTCGGGAATTTACTCGCGGCCCTGCGGCAGATCT
Organism: uncultured Gammaproteobacteria bacterium; assembly: GCA_913043815.1. Lineage (GTDB taxonomy): Bacteria > Pseudomonadota > Gammaproteobacteria > Pseudomonadales > Azotimanducaceae > UBA4421. The sequence goes on along the minus strand of CAJWNY010000023.1, from coordinate 23,214 downwards.
GCGTCCGCGTATTCAAGAACTAACAATGGACATTATCAAAGCCCTGCCAATGGGACGAGGCGAAATAGACTTCGTTTCAACGGTGGCTGGAGAGCTACCTTCAGCAGTCATCGCAGACCTAATGGGTATTCCGTTAGAGGATGGTCGCAAACTTTACGAACTTACAGAAATTCTACATACCTCCCCAGAAGCCCTGCCCAAAGGCGCAATGGCCCAAGCAGGTGTAGATATGTTTACTTATGCCGCACAGGTATTTGCTGAAAAAAATAAAAATCCCGGCCAAGACTTAGCTACGCAAATTGTCCAAGCAGAGGTAGAAGGCTATAAACTAGACGTAGTAGACTTTCAGCTGTTCTTTATGCTGCTGATAGACGCAGGGGGAGATACCACTCGCAACTTAGTCAGCGGCGGCTTGCAGAAACTCATTCAGCAACCTCAAACACTAAAGCAATTGCGAGGCGACTTCAGTCTGATACCCAAAGCCCGGGACGAAATGCTACGTAGCGTTTGCCCGGTCATTTATATGCGCCGCACCGCCACCCAAAACACCCAACTGGGTAATAAGCAAATCTCCAAAGACGACAAAATAGTCCGCTACTTCGCTGCGGCAAACCATGATGCTCGTCAGTTTGATAATCCAAAGAGCTTCGACATAAGCCGACAAGCTAACGCGCATATCGCATTTGGTACGGGTACTCATGTGTGCCTAGGGCAACATATCGCACGAGTAGAAATAGACTGCATGTTCGAAACCATTCTCAGCCATATTCACGACATTAAAATAATAGAAGAACCCCAATGGCTTGCTTCAAACTTTATTTCTGGCATAAAAAGCATGCCAATAAGTTACAAAAGAGATGACTGATTGCACTGCCTGGACAACATAAGCGAGAAAGAGAAAGAGGGAGTGCGAGCGAAAGAACAAAGCCTGATCCACGCGGATCAGATCCTGCTTAACACCGGCCTATCAATAAGAGCAATCTACACTGGTTATCTGTTTAGGCTAGCTATCCAGTCTAGCCATCTAGGTCATTCAGAAAAACTATGCAGCTGCCCGGGTTTTCTCCATCGCAGCATTTACATGCCCTTGACCCAAGTCTGTTGGCCCAAACACCAATGCACCATCTTCTAGTGACGCCTTACGGATAATCTTTTTATCCAACGCGTAGTTTTGCGTGTTACGCCAGGGGTCTTTGTCCCCCTGCTTAGGCAATTTTTGCATGGAGCGCTGCATATAGCCGGCAGAAAAATCTTCAATCCAAGGTCTCGCGGGCATATCCATATCTTCTTCACGCAGGCGCGCCGTACACTGGTTTACGCCTTTGGCATCCATGTGATTAAGCAAACGACATGCGTACTCAGAGGTTAAGTCTGCACGCAGAGTCCAAGATGCATTGATGTAGCCAAAGGTCTGAATCAAATTCGGCACGTCTGAGTACATCATTCCCTTGTAAGAGAACGTACCCGGAAAATCTACAGCGTTACCATCTACGCTAAATGCCGCACCACCCATTACCTGCATATTCAAACCGGTAGCAGTGACAATAATATCTGCCTTAAGCGCTTCGCCGGACTTCAGCAAAATACCATCCGCAGTGAAGTGATCAATATGATCCGTCACTACTGAGGTATCACCCGCCCTGATAGCTTTAAATAAGTCGCCGTTAGGAATCAGGCACATGCGCTGGTCCCATGGGTTGTATTTGGGGGTGAAGTGCTTCGCAACATCGTACTTTGGCCCCAACGCTTTACGCACCATGCCCACCAAAGCTTTCTTCATTTTCTCGGGTTCAGCGCGCATCTTGCCGTACAAGAATTTTTGCATCTGAGTATTTTTAAAACGCGTGATCGCATAAGCCACACTACTAGGTAGAATCTTACGCAGCGTATTAGCAATGGCATCATGATCAGGGCGCGAAGCTACATACGTAGGTGAACGCTGCAACATGGTGACATGACCCGCCTTTTCAGCCAATGCGGGCACCAATGTCATCGCCGTAGCACCACTTCCAATCACCACAACTCGCTTGTCTTGATAATCTAAATCTTCAGGCCAATGTTGCGGGTGCACAACCTGCCCTTGAAAATCCTGCTGGCCGGAAAACTCCGGAGTATACGGCGTTTCGTAGTTATAATAGCCACTACACATCATCAAAAAGTTGCAGCTAAATTCTACCACATGGCCCTTTTGCTCCACGCTCATAATCCAGCGATTGGACTCACTAACCCAACTTGCAGAGACCACCTTGGACTCATGCTGAATATGATCATTCATTTTGTTTTCGGCAATGGTTTCATGTAAATAGCGCTTAATTGACGGGCCGTCAGCAATAGATTTTTCATCAATCCAAGGCTTGAAGTTGAATCCTAAGGTGTGCATATCGCTGTCCGAACGAATGCCCGGATATTTAAACAGATCCCAAGTACCACCACTGCTTTTGCGCGACTCTAGAATGGTAAAGGTTTTATTTGGGCAACTCTTTTGCAGGTGGTACGCGGCGCTAACACCTGAAATACCCGCACCTACAATTACAATGTCAAACTCTTGCATATCCTGTCCTTTTTTTACTTTCCGATCCGGCGTTACGCGTAGAGCAACTTTCTAAGCACATCGTCAGGAGTTGCGCGCGGAAATGTACCATTTATGGAAGAAAAACGAGAGTACATTGGCAGCACTAAAAGATTTAACTAGCTGAGAAATTAGACTCTACGCGGACGAACCGCGTTTCACTAAATCGTTTTTGCGGACATCGCAGCCCAATAGAAGAGATTGAGGCAAAAAAATACTTTTAAAAACACCCCGCCCTCATGCAAAAGAATAGAAAAAACTAAGGCACAAAATTGGAATAATATTAAACCGGACGATCACCCTTAATGGTGACACGCTCCATGCTTCGCACTGCAGGCCAGTAATCGGCGGCGGCATAGTGCTGAGCACCACGGTTATCCCAAAAAGCAAAAGAATCAGGCTCCCAACGAAATCGACATTGAATATTGGGTATTGCGGCGGTTTGATACAACTGGGCAAGTAATAACTCAGCCTCAATTGGATCCATGCCCTCTATAGTATTGGTGAACGCGCAATTCACGTAAATCGACTTTCTACCACTAACAGGGTGTGTACGTATAACCGGGTGCCTAGTTGGCGGAAACGCTTTCACTTTGGCTTCAATATCGGCTTCACTCACGCCCCTTTTGCGCATAGCATCAAGAAAAAAACGGTTGTCATGAACCGCATACAACCCATCCAGTCGCGCTTTCATCTCGTTAGATAGGTTGTCATAAGCTGCTTCCATATTTGCAAAAAGAGTGTCGCCACCTACTTCAGGTATTTCCCGCCCACGCAAAATAGACCCCAACGACGGCTCTTCGCGCCAAGTAACATCAGAATGCCAGAGATCAATAGTGGGCTTATTATCAGGTCCGTTTTTAAGGTGAATCACTTCCGGCCGGTCGCTGTTATTAGGCGCAAATGGGTGCACTTCCAATTCACCGAAGCGCCTGGCAAAAGTTATGTGCTGATCCATAGTGATATTTTGCTTACGAAAAAACAGTACTTTTCGTTGCACTAAAAGATCAGACAAAAACGTGACATCCTCTTCCTCGAGGTCGGCGCCTATATCTATACCATGTACTACAGTGCCAATGACTGGAGACAAATGGTGCAAAGCAAAGCCATACTTATCTTCGTGATGCAGAACGGTGTTCATATAAACTCCTAAGTCAAAACCTGATCTTCCAGTTAGTTTACCCGGCTTTTGCTGCCCGCCGGAACTCTCTACGGGCAATACGCTCGCGTAATCGTTGGTGACGGACAGGGGTTAAAGGGTAGTTCCAGATGAGTTTCAAGGCTAACCCGTAAAAAACAACCGGCCCCAAACAATAGACCATGCGGAGTGAAGCAACGCCTAGCTCGCTACTACCGGCGACGCCACCCGAAGGGTCAAAACCAAGCAGACCCACCACGTTCAGCGACATGCCAGTGCCGAAAGCTATGGCAATTTTTTCGGTAAAACCAAATATGGCAAAGTAGGTGCCAGCTCGCTTACCACCGGTACGTGCAGAATCTACGTCCACTACGTCCGCTAGCATGGCTATAGGCAAAAAGTGCAGTCCACCAAAGCAAAATCCTTTAACAATAAAGAGCAAAAAGAAAGCTAAGTAATCGCCATCGTCTAGCAAGAGGTTACAGGCGCTCACAATCGCGACAGTAATCAGCGTGATCATAAAGGCCTTGTGCTTGCCAAATCGGCGACCCAACGACAGCCAAAATGGGATAGCCGCTAAACCAGCAATGAAGTAGAAAAAGTAAGCTGCGCCAATCGTCGGCACGCCAACGATGTCACGAATAAAGAACAGCGAAACAGCGTTGCGAAAAGACTCACCAAAGTGCACCAGCAATACAATCATCAGTACACGTAGCATTGGGCCATTTTTCAACAGAGCACGAACGCCCTCTTTAATGGGCACTTGCTCTGCGCGACTAGGCGCCTCCGGCTCCTTGACAAAAAAGAAACAAATAGCGGCTGCCAAAGGCAACAAGCCAATTAGTGCCCAAGCCAGGGCCATTAAGACGGGGCCAGTCAGAGTGGCTCTATCCACTGGCGCTTTGTTCATGATCTCACCAGTAAAGGCAGCAGTAGAATCAGACCACATTTTGCCAAACACATCCCCCACACCAGAGCCACCATCTGCTGTGATTTCAACCACCATGGGTACTGCAGCAGCAACCATTAAACCCGCTAAATAATAAAATTCGCGTGCGGCTGTAATGCGCGAGCGCTGATGGTAATCCGTCGAAATCTCAGCACCCCATGCCCTGTGAGGCAGCATGATCATAGTAGAACCTAGGAAAAACACCGTCAGCCAAATCAAGAAATAGAAGATATCCACGTCTGGGCCGGGAATAAATAAGTTATAAACGCCCAACAACATTATTGGTGTGCCTATTAATAACCAAGGTTTACGCCTACCTACCGGTGTGCGCCAGCGGTCAGAAATTTCACCAATCAGCGGGTCAGTGATGACGTCGGTTAATCGAGCCAACATCAATATAAGACCCACGGTGGCAAGGTCTATGCCCAAGCCACCAGCGTAATGCGCCGGTATCCATATGGCCAATGGATAACCATAGACGGCCATAGGCAAACCTATGGTGCCGTGCGAATAAATGGTTCTTCGCGAAATTGGTTTAACTGCTTGCATGATTCTCCCCGAGCCCTGCACATTTTTATTATTGAATTTTTCTAATTGCCGAATTTGCCCGATATCTACCACTAAGCAGATAGCGCCCCATATTTTTAAATCAGCCAAAGCAAGACCGACCAACCCTTTTCCCTTTATTAGAATGCAGTTGGTACCCTAATAAAGACCGCCAATAAGTAAGGCAAGAGAATCAGTAGGTTTCTACTGTGTTCTCAAATACGAATCCGCCCTCAGACATCACCAGACGGTGGCGTTCACCAGCCACCTCGCAATCCCACGGTTCATAACCTGCGTCTCCAACCCACATTGCCACTCGGTCACCGCTTGCAGCTTTAACTACCCGAGTATTGTAGGTTTTACCCGGATTTTCTTTAAAGTGAGAAATCACAGCCGCTGCGGGACTGTATTGAGATAAGTGGTATAGGGTAATCCAAGTAGGCGGCACCAAGTCGATTTCACCGTTTGCATGACGCTCTAGAGCTTTAGCTGGGTTCAACCATGCGTGTTCTTTAATCTCGCCATCATCAATAGCAATTTCTTGGTCGCCCTCTACTTGAGCGGTAAAAAACCAAGTAGCAAAACGCTTTTGTGGTCCAGGCGGCGGCGTCCAATGGGCCAAAAATTGAAAGCTCTCTTGGCTTACTTGAATACCCGCTTCCTCAAATGTTTCCCGTGCAGCAGCCACTCGAGCCGCTACGTCTGCATTGCCATCACTGGGGTAGTCCTCAGGATCAATTTTACCGCCAGGGAAAACCCACATACCGCCAAAGGTGATCTTGGAATTTTTCCGTAACATGAGCACTTCTACACCCTCGCTCCCGTCACGCAAAAGCACCACTGTGGCTGCGGGAATGGTTTTAGATACTCCCTCTTCGCCCTCACCACGAGCGTCAATATTGCCGTACATATCGTTACGGTGTTGGGTTTCCTTACTGCCTGAATCTTTACCTTGCTGTGCCATAAGGGTTCCTTAACTCGTTATTTTTCGTCTCAATTTTTATGCGTCTACTAGATTTTTAAAAATCTGGGTTGCCGCTAGCTCGGAGCCAGAGACTTTGCAAAACCATACAAAGAACGTGCGCTTTCTAAATAAACATCTGGTACAACATCCGGAAAACTCAAATCGCCCGCATGAGGCGTACCATGAACAGTCTTTGCCACAGAAGACACACCTGCCGCCAACAATTTGCGATAAAACATCAGCCCCTCGTCGCGCAGAGGATCAAGCTCGTTAACCGAAATAATATGCGGGGGTAGACCAGCCAAATCGCCTTCACTGGCTTGTAACGGCCATGCCAAAGGGTTATCGCCATGCTCCCCGTTCGGGTCATATACTCGAACCATCGTCGCCATCATGGCGCAGTTCAGCATATATCCGTCGTTTTCTTTTAGGGATACCAGCTTGCCTGGCGGGTTGGCATAACTGCCTGATATGTATGGACACATAGCGTAAACGCCATCAATCTTGTCCACCCAACCTTCTTTCAGCGCCTTCAACGTGGTGGCAATAGATAAATTACCGCCGCCGGATTCACCTGAGATCACCAAGGAGGAAATATCCAGAGCCAGACGGTTAGCGTAGGTCCACTGCGCTGCGCTCGAGCAGTCATTGAGTCCAGCTGGAAAAGGGTGATTACCAAGTGAACCGCCACCATTACGAAATTCAACGCCCACTACAACCATACCCATTGCAGCTAAGGCATTGCGCCAGCGAATAAAACTGGGGTCCATTGCAGTCATCAAAACCATGCCACCGCCGTGGGTATGCAATACACAGGGCAAAGGGCCACTGCGCCGGGCGGGTTGATGTACGTATAAGTTGATATCGTTGCCATCAATGCCCTTAATGACTTGATTCGCTATTGCCACGTCAGGGAAATCGGGCATAATTTTCATTTGCATTGGGTGTGTTAATGCCGCAGCTTCCTCGAAGGCATGGCAATACGCCAAGGCATCTGGATAGGAAGCATCTGCGGGAATCTCTCCAACCCCCGGCGCCAAATCTCCGGTCATAGCCATGGCCGCGGCAATACGTGGATCTGCCCTACTATCAGTTTCAAACGTTGCGTTAGGGTCACCTAACTTTCCAGGCAATGTCTTGTCCATTGTCCTCTCCTATTTTTTCACGCATCCAATTGGTGCTCATTCATCACCTTGACTAAGCGAGTTCACCGCAGAGCAACTTAACTATACGCGTTGTTGAGCCGCTAATTCATCTGAGTAGTCACCGCTACTCAACTGTACCTGTTCAGACCAGTCTCGCCACATATCCCCTTGAGCAGACGTGGCGCGAAACCTATCTAAATCTGTTGTCCAAAAATCTGCAAGTACTGCCTGACGCATCTTTGCGCTGTAGTTATGCCCAGCCATATGCGCAAGGCGATGGTGCCAAAAAACAATATCACCCGCGTTCCCCCAGCACTCCACCGGGGCCACACCGCTGTTGAGTTTATCCACTTCTTGCAAATACTCAGGGCTATGCACAATGCCCTTATAGCTGGGCAAATGCTCGTAATAAGGAATACGCGGCTGGTCGTATCGAAGCGCGAAGGTAGGATACAAGATGTTATGAGAACCAGGCCAAACCTTGAATCCACCACCGTCTTGGGGGCAATCATCAATCAACCCAACAACCCCCAACTGAAATGGGTGACCGTCCGTGTGGCACTGGTCAGGCTCCTTTGCTTTGTTGCCGTAGGGTAGGGTGCAATAAACCCCGCGAGCACCCTCATTGCCAGTCACCGGATCCGTCGGTCCACCTGGCCAGGCGTTACCATAGCTACCCATTGGCAGACCATTGGCTAAAGCTTGGCGAAGCTCACCGCCTAATAATTGCTGGGCCATGCCACAAATAGATTCGCTGTAAATGAGATTGATCACTTCAGGGCTCACGCCTAAAAACCTATTCAGCCAACGGTAACCCTGACGTACATGACGACTGTCAGAGGCTTCATCTTTGGCCTTAAACGGGCCAATATGACTTACCAGATCATCTGCGTGCATCACTGAATTGTCAGGCAGAGCTCGCCACATCAGTTCGCGCACTCTGCGGCACAAATGCTTTGCCATTGCTCCGGGCACAATTAGATAACCGTTTATTTTAAAAAAATTGACTTGCTCTTGGCTAAGCATAGTTAACCCTGCCCCCTTTTGACCCCATATCCCTAGCCCTCATCCTACCCATGCATCTGCCTCAGGCAAAGTCTTGAAGGTATACGCTAAAAATTTAGACTGAAAATTCAGCCGAAGTTCTTACCCTTCCGTCAGACATGGGTTACTTTCCTTAATGAGAAAAAGACAAACATCATTAATACATCACTAACAACACTTTGGGGGAACCATGGCATTAAAAGGTGTGAGGGTCATTGACCTTACCGATGAGCGAGGTATTTACGGCGCAAAATTACTCGCTGATCTTGGGGCTGACGTTGTTCGCCCAGAACCGATTACTGGAGATCCTCTGCGCACCCGAGGCCCACATACGCAGAGCCAACCTGCACAAACCTCTTCGCTATGGCATGCCTTTTTTGCCTCCAACAGACGCTTTGTCAGCTTAGATTTGGCAACCAATGACGGCAACAAACAGCTACAAAACCTGATCTCCCACGCTGATATAATTTTGCTCTGCAAGGGTGCCTTTGCAGTGAACGAAGCAAACCTAGCTGCGGCTAAACTTGCGCGCCCAGACCTCATCGTTATTGATGTTTCCTCCTTTGGAACCACAGGTCCTTGGGCAGATTACCTAGCCCCAGACATTGTGGCCGGAGCCCTTGGAGGGGCCGCTTCCACCACGGGCGACGCAGATACACCACCGCTTAAAGGCTTTGGCGAAATGAACTTCATGATCGCTGGCGCATACGTGGCCATCGCTGCACTCGGCGCCTTGGCTCATGTAAGAACCACTGGAGAAGGCCAAAACGTGGGCATATCAGTGCATGAATGTATTGCATCGTGCCTAGAACAAGTCTTTATGTTTTATTGGTATGAAAAAACCCTCAACCGGCCTGAGGGGAAAGTACTGCCTCGGCGCGGCGCGCTACACTGGTCAGATGCTTACAACGTGTTGAACGGTAAAGGTGGCAGCATTATGGCTACTCCGGCACCAGACTTCGACCGCCAGCTGATGTGGTGGATTGAAGAAGGAGTACACGATGATCTGATTGACCCTAAGTATATGCAGCCAGAAAACCTTCGTGCTCGCACATTGCGAACAATGGAAGTAATGGCTGGCTGGGTAGCAGAAAAAGACGTAGAAGCACTGTTCTTTGAAGCCCAGTCCAGACACTCCCCCTACGGCTGGGTTCTGCCGCTAGAAAAAGTGGCAGAAAACCCACAGCTAGAAGCACGAAAATGGTATGTACCCTACCAAGTAGGTCCGGAAACAATTAAAGCACCAGGCGCGCCTTATCATTTCTCAGATACACCTTGGCAGCTGAATCCTTATGGCGGCGTTGGTTCTGCCAACGAGGCACTTCTTACTGATCTTAATTGGAACAGCGAATCAACACCTAAAGACAACGAGGTAAAGGCAACGGCAGACAAACCACTGCAGGGTTTAAAAGTTTTGGACTTTACCCACGTTTTGGCCGGACCTTTTGCTACCCGAATTTTGGCGGATATGGGCGCCGATGTAGTCAAAATAAATTCCGCTGATCGCGCCGTAGGCACCCAAGACCCGCACCACCCCTACTACCTAATGTGGAACCGGAGCAAGCGTGCACTAGCGCTGAATATGAGCCAAGACTCTGCAAAACAACTGGCGGGCCAACTGGCTAACCAAGCAGACATTGTCATCGACAACTTTTCGGCTGGCGTATTGGATCGTTGGGGTATTGGCTACAAACAAATCAGTGCAACCAACAAGGGCGTTATTTACGTCCAAATGTCTGGCATGGGCGACGGCGGGCCATGGTCTAAATTTGTAACTTACGCGCCAACAATTCATGCTCTTTGCGGCCTTACTCATACTACCAGCGTACCAGGGCGCGAAGACATCGGCTTAGGATTTTCTTACAACGACCACCAAGCCGGACTGCATGGCACTGTTGCGGTTTTAGCAGCGCTGGAAGCTCGCAATCGCACCGGCAAAGGCCAGCGGGTAGACGTTTCACAATTTGAAGTCGGCGTGAATTTTCTAGGACCCTCGCTACTGGACTTTTTTGCGAACAACAACGCTGCTCGCCCCTGTGGCAACGACCTGCCTTATGACACTCAAGCACCACACGGCTGTTACCGATGCTTAGACGATGCGCGTGCAACTGGCGCGGATGAGACCACCCAACCAAAGATTAACGAGCGCTGGATTGCGCTCGCCTGCATGGACGACAAGCAGTGGCAAAGTTTATGTACGCTAATGCAAAACCCCCGTTGGTGTCAGGAACCTCAATTCAGTTCAGCGACAGGACGGCACAAAGCGCGAGAAGAATTAAACACGTTCATTGGGCAATGGACTTCAACAAATGAGGCCTATGAATTGATGACCCGTTGCCAAAGTGCAGGCATACCTGCTGGCGTGGTTCAAGATGGCGCAGACTTGGTAGAACGAGATCCACAATTAGCTGCAGTTAACTTCCTCCAAGCAATGGACGACGTGCACCCAACACTCGGTCCCACTTGGTTTGATCGCCTCCCCCTACATTTTGAAAAAACCCCATGTAATGACTATCACCGAGTCAGAGCTATTGGTGAAGACAACGAGCAAGTATTGAAAGATTGGTTAGGCTTGGACTCAGCCAGCATCGCGGCACACACGGCTAAAGGCACGTTGAGCTAAGAACTGAATAGGAGCGGATTTAAAAGCAGAGTTAAGAAAAGCACTGAGAGACGAGTGTCAAAGCGCTCGTTAAATAGGCAGTTTTAAAATAGGTAAACGTTAAAACCGCGCCAATTATGAAACGGCTAACTCAAGCCCCGGCAAACCACTTATCTAATATCCACTGAGCACAGCGCGTGTGCTCAGCAAGGAGGAGCTCATTTAACTTTTGCTGCTCAAGCGCACCGTGAGAGGAACGGCCAAGCAGTCCCTTTTCTAACAATATTTTCAACCCACGCACCAACTTATTTTGCTCTTTGAGGGCAAGCAACTCAATGACACCTACCCTGCCACCGTGAGAAAGCGCCTCATAAAGCATCGATGCGCTGTCTGCGCTAACCCAAACATACTTCGAGGTAGCTAATTGATTGCTTAGCCAGCCAACCGGCGTATCTTCCCAATGCACAAAAATTGCATTTTCCGGCAGCGACAGTTGCGCTTTTAGCGTTAGCGGTGTCCTAGGCGAATCTGAAATTTGCCATTGAACTTGGGGCGTAGACGCGACCAATGCTGCCACTTGCTCGGCGACTTCATCGTTGTTCCACTGAAAGTGCTTATTGACGCCTCCTAACAAAATAACGCCTTTGGACGGATTTTTTTCGCCTAAAACTACGGGGCTTAACATACCCGTTGTACGCAAGATATTCGGGCGATTGGGTACGCTGTCGTGTTCTGGCACTAAGATTAGATTAAATAAAAATAACGGCAGCGACGGCTTCATGAGCACCACTGCCTTGCCGCCTAAGTGCCAACGCGTGCGCAACATTGCCCATTGCACAGCGCGACCGGCACCAACCAACAAGTCCGGCTGAAGGACGCCTTCACGCCACTGGCGTTTTAGCCAAGGCAAATCGTGAGGCAGGTCCACAGTTGTGACCGCAAAGCCATTATCTTCAACTAGCCCAACCTCCCTTTGACCGTTGAGGATTTCCTCAAAGCCTTGGATAAGACCCGCTGTCTGCTTCTCGTGGCCGAGCCGACCGTCGACGAAGCGCCATATTTGAATAGGGATACGAATAATAGCTATACCGTTGAAATTACGCACAATATAACCTGATAAGACTCTGAAAAACCTCCCCTTATCTGACGCTTTCAACCAAGAATTCAGACTACTGCATAAAAGCCATCGCTCAGGTTATGATCACCCCGTGTTCAAGTACCTACTACCTAATATATCGGATAAACACCCCTCACATGCTCGATTTACTCGCAAACGGCCAATACGAAGTCTTTATTTTACTCATCGTGGCACTGGTCTTGTCTTTAAGCTTCCATGAATACGGCCACGCTGTCGTGGCTAAATGGTTTGGCGACAACACCGCAGAACGAGCCGGTAGATTGACCATTAATCCAATGGCCCATGTAGACCCAATGGGTCTGGCTATGGTGGTACTCGTTGGCTTTGGCTACGCCAAACCAGTCCCCACAGATCCGCGCAATTACAGCCGCCCTAGCGCTGACTTATGGGTTGCGGCAGCGGGTCCATTTATGAATTTTTTAATGGCGGTCATCAGTTGGAATGCTTATTTATTCGCAGCAAGTAACGGCTTGCAAAGCGCCGCTGGAGATCAATTTTTTACCATATTGGTGTTAATCAATCTCATGCTGATGCTATTCAACATGATTCCGCTTGGACCATTAGACGGCCACTACATACTCCCCCACCTACTGCCCGAAAGTCTAGCGGACAAGTATCGTTTTTATAATGCCAAATACGGCACAATGATTTTTTTAGGACTGGTGGTACTAAGTATTGCTGGCTTGCCCATCTTTTCGTCAATGGTGGAACTGGCGCAATATTTAATGGGACAAATTATCTTTGTCTAAGTGCGTTTTGCGAAAACTTTAGAATACAGGCGCTTTGCAAAAGCAGAGCTAAAGAACAAGATTTAAAATAAAACTACCGCCAAAGCGGGACAGTCTTAGCGGCAGAATTAAAGGGTTGTCTAAAACGACTTAGCTCAGCGATTGATCCAAATCGGCCAAAATGTCTTCAATGTGCTCAATGCCCACAGAAAGGCGAATGGCTTCTGGCGACACACCCACAACCTTTTGCTCATCAACATTAAGCTGGCGGTGGGTGGTAGATGCTGGGTGACAAGCCAGAGATTTAGCATCGCCAATGTTAACCAGGCGCTTAAACAGCCTCAGTGCGTCGTAGAACTTAACGCCAGCTTCATAGCCCCCCTTAACACCAAAGGTCAAAATGCCTGAAGCACTGCCGCCCATGTACTTTTGTGCCAGAGCATGATGAGGATGACTTTTTAAGCCTGCATAGCTTACCCACTCTACATTCGGATGCGTTTCTAAGTGCTTCGCAACAGCGATCGTATTTTGGGAGTGTCGCTCCATTCTCAACGGCAGAGTTTCAATACCTTGCAGCAACTGGAACGCGCTCATCGCAGACAACGCCGCACCAGTGTTACGCAGTGGCACAGTACGCGCACGTCCAATGTAAGCTGCGCCACCAAACGCTTCGGTATAAATCACACCGTGATAGCTTTCTTCTGGGGTATTGAAACGAGGGTAACGCTTTGCGTGCTCGCTCCAAGGGAAGTTGCCGGAATCTACAATAATACCGCCAAGAGTTGTGCCGTGGCCGCCCATATATTTGGTCAACGAGTGCACAACAATATCTATACCGTAATCAATGGGCTTAAGCAAAGACGGTGAGGCCACAGTGTTATCAGCAATGGTGGCCACACCATGTCGACGGGCCATAGCAGCAACTGCTTCAATGTCTACAATGTTACCAGCAGGGTTACCAATAGTTTCCATAAAAATGGCTTTAGTATTTTCGTCAATCAACGCTTCTAATGCAGCAACAGAGTCATCTGCGGCGAAGCGCACTTCAATACCTTGTCGCGGCAACATGTGCGCAAACAATGTATAAGTTCCGCCATAAAGCTGGGGCACAGTAACAATGTTGTCGCCCATTTCAGCCAAATTAAGTATGGAGTAGTTAATGGCCGCGCTGCCCGCAGATACGGCAAGTGCACCAACACCACCCTCGAGGGCCGCAACGCGCTGTTCCAACACGTCGCAAGTAGGGTTCATAATTCGGCTGTAAATATTGCCCGGTACCGCTAAGTCAAATAAGTCTGCCCCGTGCTCGGCGTTGTCAAATTCATAAGCCACTGTTTGATAAATCGGCGTGGTTGCCGCGCGGGTGGTTGGGTCTGTGGTGTACCCTGCATGCACCGCAATTGTTTCGTCTTTCATCCGACCTGAACTCCAATAAATAGAAAACCGGTCGTATTGTGCACCACGCCCAACTTATACCCAAATTTGAAAATCATATATCTTTATAACAACCCGCTAGAACAACTGAACTCAACAGGTCCTGCAGAACAATTAGAGCGAATAATATAACGCGTTAAATTATTGAAGGTGACGCCGCCTACACTTGCGTGCACACTTGATCTTTAACTGAACGACTAAGCCGATTGAACACACCTGCTCGCTACATTATTCAACAACTATTGAAGGTTTTCGCAATAAGTCTTGCAGTGATCTTTAGTATAGCGATGGGTGATAAATTGATTCATTTCATGGAGAAAGCAGCCATAGGGCAATTGCCCGGGAGCATGGTGCTTTACGTTGTGTTGTTGCGCATGCCCGGTATTCTGCAGCTGGTCATTCCATTCGCCTTTTACGTCGCCATTTTACTGTCATTCGGCCGTCTCTACTCCAGCCAAGAAATGATCATTTTACAAAGCGGCGGCATGTCTACTAATACACTGCTGAAATGGCTGTCGAGACCCATCCTCGCTTTAACCTTTGGCGTCGGCCTGCTGTCCCTTTGGGTAGCGCCAAGCGCGCAATTGGCACTAGAGCAAAGTATGGATGAGTTACGCGCGCAGACAGGCTTCGCCGCGCTCCAGCCCGGCACCTTTCGTAGCGACAACAAAAACGACTGGGTCATTTACAGCGAAGGCTTAGCTGACGATGACCAAACTATTCTTAACGTTTTCGTACAGCGCAGGCTAGAAACAGGTGAAGAAGTCATTGTATGGGCTGAGCGTGGTCGAAAAGACCCACCCGACGCACAGGGCCAGCAGTTGTTGTCACTGTATAACGGCCGGCGCTACGTAGGCCAAACGGGGGAGCAAAACTTTGAGGTCATGGCTTTTGAGGAATTTCATATCGCATTAAAGGTTGATACGGTAATTGAAAAAGTAACTGATGTTGAATCAACACCTACCTTGGCCTTACTAGACAACCCAGAACACCAAGCGGAGTTGCATTGGCGCATAGCAATGCCGATATTTTTCCTCATCGTTAGCGGTTTGGCCATTGGCGTGGCCCCGGTAAAACCGCGCCAAGGCCCCTACGCGCAAATAGCGCCTGGATTACTTTGGATAGTGGGTTATTACATCGCTCTAATCGCAAACCGATGGGCCATAACAGAAACACAAATTCCCAGCGTATTTGGGCTTTGGCTCGTCCACCTTCTATTTGCCGCAATTGCTATTCGCCTTATAAGGCAAATTGGCCGGCCCGCAGCAGTCTGAGGAAAATTGTGCCGCCAATGACTATACCCAATGAAACACAACCCCATAATCTAGACCCAACAAAAACTGCCGCCCAAAGAGCGTCCGCCATCACCGCCCAACTACTCGGCTTCAGTGGTTTATTGCCTATTGCAACCATCTTCATCAGCGCAGTCATCTGGCCACAATATCTAAGTAAGCTGAGCCTATTAGCCAACCTTTATGCCGGCACCATATTTTCATTTTTAGGCGGTATTCAATGGGGTTTAAGCATCGGGCCACACGCTGAAGTGCGCATAAGTAAAAGACTGCTGGTGAGTATTGCGCCCTCGTTATGGACCGTATTAGCCCTACAGTTGCCGCTCGCACAATCCAGTTGGTTTATTATTGTGGGCCTCAATGCACTGCTATTTTTCGAACTCACGGACGAAGACAAAAGCCAAAGACCCCCGTGGTATATACCATTGAGAATCAACTTGACCGTATGCTTGAGCCTAGGGCTACTCGCCGTCAGCGCACTGCACTTCACTAATTTTCTTTAGAAAAAAAGCGCAACAAATAAGACTAACTATGACCGGCAGCAGGACTTTTCCGTGGGGCATCTATGCAAGCCCGGAAATTGCTTTTCACAAGGTCATTAACAATGGACTCTAAAGTCTCGGTGGGCGCGTTAATAATGCGCGCCCTGACAGACAAAGCCATAGCAGCAGCCTGCAAAACATCACCGTTACTCGTAGCGCCCAATACTTTGATCTGCTCATCCACTGTCTGCAATATCGCCGTTAGCATTTGGTGCACTTTTACCGGATCTTCAGTTTGTTCATGCAGCGGAAAAAGAATGTCGAATTGATCGCCAGTGGCAGTGTTGGCGGTATAAGGTATGTCCATAAATTAACACTCAGTTGTTGCGGCCTCATTGCCAGCAATTACATACACTATTTTGAAAGAGCTGACAAAACCAAGTGGCGAGAAGAGCAACCATTTGCCAATGTGTTTACTGAACTCTTTATCGAACATTTACCCAGCACACGATACTTAAAATGCTTAAACCCACTAAAACAGACAATGATTTATCCGAGGGCGAGATCAGCCGCATTATAGAAATGGCGTGGGAGGACCGCACGCCTTTCGAGGCTATAGAGGCGCAATTTCAGGTGCCTGAAGATAAGGTAATAAAGATCATGCGCGGCAACATCACCGCGCGTTCGTTTAAGCGATGGCGCGAACGCGTCACCGGCCGCAAAACTAAACATAATTCTCTGCGCGATAAAAGTGTCCTGCGACACCAGTCAAGCACTCACAACAAAGCCAATCGTTAGCTGCTGCCACCAAGCGGAATACAGCGAGCTCTTTGCTCAAAAATAGCTGAACTCTCAGTGCATACCCTTAACTGAGACGTCTCAGCAGTAGAACAAATTCTACTTACTGTAATTTTAGTCACCGCTTTTATCTTTGGATCCGTCGCTAGAGATATTGCCCATGGTGCCCATAACCGTTGAAACCATTGTTGCAACATCGCCTAGTTGAGCAGGCACAATCATAGTGTTATTGGTTTTAGCCAACTTACCAAACTCTTTTACCCACTGCTCTGCCACGCGCAAGTTCACTGCTTCGCGCCCACCGGGCTCTGACAGCGCACTGGCTACTTCACGCAGGCCATGCGCCGTTGCCTGAGCGATTAATTTAATTTCTTCGGCCCGACCTTCCGCTTCATTTATCTGGCGCAACTTTTCTGCTTCAGACAAGTTAATAGCTTCTTGGCGGTCTCCCTCTGAAACATTAATGCGCGATTGGCGCTCTCCTTCTGACGTGGCTACTACGGCGCGACGCTCTCGCTCGGCGCGCATTTGTTTTTCCAACGCATCTTTCACCGATGCGGGAGGCACAATGTCTTTGATTTCATAGCGCAAAATTTTAACGCCCCAAGGCTCTGCGGCGCGATCAACAGCTTCAACCACCTGAGAGTTAATGGTAACTCGTTCCTCAAAGGTACGGTCTAGCTCGATCTTACCAATCTCAGAACGCAGCGTCGTTTGGGCAAGCTGGGAGGTTGCAAACACATAGTTTTCAATGCCATAGCTAGCGGCTCGAGAATCAGACACCTGCATATAAATAACACCATCGATTTCTACAGAGATATTGTCTTTAGTAATACAGCTCTGCGAGGGCACATCTAATGTTTGTTCTTTCAGCGTATGCTTGTAGGCAACAACGTCAACGAAGGGAACTAGTAGGTGAAAGCCTGCGTCCAGTGTCTTCGAATACTTGCCTAAACGTTCGATAATAAACTGCTCTCGTTGCGGCACTACTCTCGCCGTCTTGAGCAGTACAACAATGACCAATATCGCTACTGCCGCACCAAAAAATAAGCTTAAATCCATTTAAAGTTCCTTGTCGCCGACAACTAGGTTGCTGCCGTTGCGATCAATAATTGTAGTTAAAGTACCTGTAGAAAAATGATCTTGCGCGCTGCGCGCATTCCAGCTTGCGCCCCGGTAGTTAACTCTACCACGACCTGGAGATGCTTCGTCGAAGCCTGTTTCTATTGTCACTTCAAATCCAACAAAGTCTTCGTCCTCTGTTGACTGAGCCACGTCACCCACAGTAAGCGATGGCATTCGAGCACGCACCACCATCAAAAAAAATACCGCCAGAGCTGCAAAAAGAATGTAAGGCACACCACCTTCAGCGGGCATACCTACCCACAGCGCGCCGCCCACACAGATAGACGCCACACCTAAGAAAAACAAAATGAAATTGCCCATAGTCACCTCGGCAATCACTAAGGCAAAACCAAAACCTATCCAATAATATAGCGGGTCAATATCCATAAATTTATCTCCTCGTTGCCGTTGCAGACCAAGCGACTATATCCATAGCTTGCACAATGATACAACCTTCCTATCGATTAGTTCGTAAATGCGAGTCGCTCGACACTACAATCTACTAAACCCTCAATGCTCACCGCTAGGAAAAGGCCTAAAGGTAAATGTTGGGGTTTAGCTGACGAACACCACCCCTTGGGCAAACCTCGCCTGCTCTAAGCAATGACTCCCTGTCTAGCCAGATCTTGCATCTGAGCAAACGTAAGGCCTAGATCACTGAGTATTTCTACCGTTTGCTCGCCAAGGTCCGCCGAAGGCGTATTGTCTGTATGTTGAGTTTCACTGAATCTAACAACAGCTCGAGGTTGCACCATCTCACCGCCCCGAGGGTGATCAAAAAATTGTAGAATTCCTGTCGCCTGCACCTGAGGGTCACTTAGCAAATCCTCTCTTCGATTCACTCGCCCCACTGGAATTTCATTTTCGATCAACAGATCTACCAGCTGCTCGGTCTCATACTGACTACAATCCACTCCCAAATAGCTTGAGACAATGGCCCCATCTGAGGTCTCGCTGACTTCACACACATCCGCCAAATCGCCAGCTAGCTGGGCGCCTTGGCCCTTGAAAGTGTAGTTCCACATTAAATCAGGCCAGTTAAAATAAACCGCAGTGTCTAACATTGACAATTGCACATGCTGCCCGCCCGCCCCGCGCTCTCGAGCCAGCAGCGCAGCAGTAATACCTTGGGCTGCGGTCAACGCGGTTATTTTGTCGTAAAGAATGGTTCGGACCATTTGCAGAGGCTGATCTTCAGAGGCATTTGCACCGCCTGCCTGCACATCCAGCACACCACTCAACGCTTGAATAACATAGTCGTAGGTTTTGTGCCCCGCGTAAGGACCCACCTCGCCCATACCATTAATCGAGGCGTAAACCAGCTGAGGGTTAATAGCCTTTAATGATTCGTAGTCCAAACCGAGCTTTTGCAGTTTGCCCGGGCGATAGTTTTGTAACAACACATCCGCGTCTCGCACCAACTGCCGTACTAAATCCTGACCCGCCGGGTGTTTTAAATTAATTGCTACCGAGCGCTTATTACGATTAATCATGGAGTAAATGGCGCTCAGTCCATTGCGCGAAGCACCCAAACCTCTTATGCCATCGCCCCAACCCGGTGGCTCTACCTTGATTACATCGGCGCCTTGATCTGCAAGTACAACCGCAGCCATAGGACCAGACACCACGGAGGACAAATCTAAAATTCGCAGGCCATGCAGCGGTCCTTTACGACTCTCCGAGTTAGCACCCGCCTGATCTAAACCAGCTGCATTTGTACTTCGAGCTAGGGTTTCTTCTTTTGAAGTCATCAATTCATCTAATTCTTTAAGTTATCTGGCGCTTCGAACTTTCATCGTCGCAAATATGCTTGCTCATAGAACCACCGCCCGCAGGCAGTAAGCAATGGATAATGGTACGCGCTTAAATCAGTTAGGCCATTTCCGTATCTGAAGTCTACTGTCTTGGAGCTCCTTAGGGGTGCAAAAGGTGCTTTTAAATGGCGTGACTAAATACGTTTATAATACCATCCGTCGCTAATCGCCCATATAATTTAAGTTTTGTCACAAACTAACAGCCTAGAGATTACAACATGAATAAGCTCGACTTCACTTTTGCGGCAACGACACTCCGTGAAGATGTGACCATCAACGCTATTAGATCTTTCACAAAAGCTTTATTCACCTTTAGCCTACTGTTCGCTCTAGGCGCTTGTAGTCCTGAGCTGACCTCTACGAGCACCGCCGTGCAACCTCAAGCAACGGAACAAAATGTCAGCAAGCAGTCGATAACCGAGTGGTTAGATAACAAATACGAGAAAGAGCTGCAGTTCTCACCCATACAAATGACTTTTCTTGGGCGCAAAGAGAGAAACGATGAAATTGACGAGTTCACTTACGAGGCGTTTGCCGAGCAGATGAATTGGAAGCAGGCATCGGCAAAAGAAATGCGAGAACAATTTGACTACGCCGACCTAAGCGACGATGAAAAGCTTTCTTACGATCTTTGGGCATTTCAAGCGCAACAAATGGTTGATTCTGCAGAATTTTTTCACAATGGACTGACCTTCGACCAAATGAACGGCATACAGAGTTTTGTACCAACATTTTTAATTAACTTTCACAGCGTTGATACTGAAGCTGACATGCAAGCCTATATCTCACGCATAAAAGCCGTAGGCCCGCGTATGCAAGAAGCCTTGGTAAATGCGCAAACCTCCTCAAACAGAGGCGTAATTACTCCGGGCTTTGCACTAGACGGAGTTATAGAACAAACCAAAGCAATAATTACAGGCCAGCCCTTCGAAACCACAGCAGGTAAAGACAGTGACTTGTGGAGCGACATAAAAACCGAAGTAACAAAACTCCAAGAAAAAAATCTGATAAATGCTGGATCTGCCGAGGCCCTGCTTAAGGATTCTCGCAGTGCGCTCCTGACTCAACTAAAACCGGCTTATAATAATATCATTGACTGGGCCGAGAACGAAAAAGACAAAGCACCAGAAATCTCCACAGGCATTGGCAGACAAGGTAATGGCGCCGCGTATTACAAATACCGATTAGGCACACAAACCACCACAGATTTAAGTGCCGACGAAATTCATGAAATTGGCCTTAGCGAAGTAAAACGACTGCGTAGTGAGATGATGGCTCTTATCAAACAGGTAAAATTTGATGGCGACCTTGCCTCATTCTTTAATCATATACGCGATGCAGAATGGAACTACTACCCCGACACCGACGAGGGGAGAAAAGCGTATATCGATGATGCAACAACAGCCATTGAAAATATAAAGTCCAAACTGCCAGAAATTTTTGGACTAACGCCTAAAGCCGACTTAATGGTCAAGCGAGTAGAAGCTTTCCGCGAGCGAGATGGCGCGGCACAACACTATTATCCCGGCACTCCAGATGGTTCACGTCCGGGTATTTACTACGCGCATTTGTCTGACATGAGCGCTATGCCAAAAAACCAGTTGGAAGTCATTGCCTATCACGAAGGCCTTCCCGGTCACCACATGCAACTATCTATTGCCCAAGAATTAAAAGACATTCCGATTTTTCGAACGCAAGCCAACTTCACGGCCTATACCGAGGGGTGGGGACTGTATTCCGAGTGGCTAGCAAAGGAAATTCCGGGCACCTATAAGGATCCTTATCAAGATTTCGGCCGCTTAACAGCTGAATCTTGGCGCGCTATTCGTTTGGTGGTAGACACCGGCCTACACGCTAAAGGTTGGACTGAAAAGGAGGCCATAGACTATTTTAGCGCGAACTCTCCTGAACCGATCGAAAGCGTGACATCAGAAATTCAGCGCTATATTGTGATGCCTGGACAAGCCACTGCATACAAAATCGGAATGCTGAAAATTCAAGAGCTGCGACGTAAAGCGACAGTAAAATTGGGTGATCAATTTAATCTCGGAGAATTCCATGATGCTATTCTCGGCGGCGGCGCACTGCCTTTGACCTTACTAGAGCGTAAAATAGATTCTTGGGTTGAAACAAAAATAACGAAGTAGTGAGCTGTTAGCGATGCTGAGTCTTTCATTAACGCGATGGTAATTTAAATACTTACAACATTTAGCACTTTACAACTTTACAGCTTTGTCCAGACAATTTATCTTCTGCATTCGATCAATGACGACAGATTTTTTTAAATCTTGTAAAAATTACATGGCGAATTTTATAAAGACAATTAGGCAGATGAATATGCTGGCTAAAACCGCCCAGTTCTTCGGAACTGCGTTGGTACTTGCCAGTTTTTTGCTTCCCTATGATCTTTCTCACCTGCATACGGGCCTCGAGCAGGGGACAGATTGTCATTATTGCCAATTAGAGCAAAACCCCGGATCAAACACTTCAGTGTTTGCTGTCAAGCATTCAGCGATTTTCGCTCAACCTGAGTTAGTCGCCGCCTCCTCTGCGGCAAAATTCGACAGACCTGCCAACCAAAACCGCCAACGAGCCCCCCCTCTCAATATTTCTTAAACAATAAATAAGTGGAACCGTGCTGCTGAATCCTACGCGACGATAATGTCCTCGCTTTGAATTTCTAATTCGCGCCAATACTTTTACAAATTTTATTCTGATGAATGTCTGAAGGCATACATCTACAGGAACTTTGAAGGAAAAAAATGAAATCAATAATTATACTGAGCGGCTTAGCGCTCGCTATCAGCCCTGTAGCTTACGCAGAAAAAAATGGCGCTGAAAAAAATAGGACAATAGAGGAGGTCGTGGTTAGAGCCCATCCTCTTTCTGGAGAGGGATTAGCTCAAGCGTCGCTCACGTTAAGGGGAAAGCTACTTAATCAAAAAATTGCCCCAAGCTTGGGAGCGACACTTGAATCTATGCCCGGCATCACGTCCTCTAGCTTTGGCGAGGCTGTAGGCAGACCGGTAATAAGAGGGCTGTCCGGCACCAGGGTCAGGGTAATGGAAGACAGACTCAGCACAATGGACGTATCGGTCGTCAGCGGCGACCACGCCACAACTGTTGAGCCATTTATCGCAGATCAAATCGAAGTATTAAAAGGCCCTTCTACGCTGCTTTATGGTACGGGTGCAATTGGCGGTGTAGTAGACGTTCACACTGGCCGCATTCCCCACCCCAGAGATGAAGAAAAGTTATCGGGAAAGTTTGCTGCGGACGTTGGGGACAATGGTGATCAAGAAAATTTCGTTGGCAGAATTGATGGAGGCAGTAACAACTTACTTTGGCACATAGATGCTTTCGATCGGCAAGCTAAAGATTACGACATTCCAGGCTTCACAGAATCTGCCGCTCAAATAGCAGCAGAGGAAGCAGAGGAAGCAGAG
>CAJWNY010000022.1 GCA_913043815.1 uncultured Gammaproteobacteria bacterium | reverse complement strand
CAGAATATTGCTCTAACTCTTCAATGGAGCCGATGCATAGTGCAGTCTCCGTGACATCGTTAATCCAGACGGGTAGCGGGGTGCCCCAGACACGATTTCGCGAAATAGACCAATCAATAGAACCTTCCAACCAATTACCAAAACGACCTTCTTTGATATGGCCAGGCACCCAGTTAATCTGCTCGTTAGCCTTTAGCAATTTGTCTTTAATCGCGGTTACTTCCACGTACCAGGATGGAATAGCTCTGTAAATCAGAGGCGTATCCGACCGATAACAATAAGGATAGCTGTGCTGAATAACCTCTTGGCGATAAAGCACACCTTGGGATTTCAGTTTATTGATAATTTCTTTGTCAGCAGCCTTAACATGCAACCCAGCAAAATCTGCCACTTCATCAGTGAATTCACCATGAATTGTCACCGGACAAACAAATGCCTCAATACCGTGAGCGCGCAGCACGCGATTATCGTCTTCTCCAAAAGCAGGTGCCTGATGCACAAGCCCTGTACCGCTTTCCGTGCTGACATAACCGTCGCTGACTACGACAAAGCCACCTTGATCCTGCATACCTTCAAAATAATCAAAAATAGGTGCGTATTTCTTACCTACTAGCTCGGAACCGGCGACGGTTTTCACAACCTCAAATTCATTGTCTCCCTGATAATGGAACAAGCGCTCTGTCGCTAAATAAATCTTGTCCCCGGACTCAGGATCTACAACTAGCGAATATTCAATATCCGGGCCCACACAAACTGCCAGATTAGACGGCAAAGTCCACGGCGTTGTTGTCCAAATAGCTAAGTGTGCGTCTTCGTCGAATAATTTAAGCAGCACTGTAATTGCCGGGTCTTGCACGTCTTGATAATTAGATGTGGCTTCGAAATTAGCCAGCGGGGTACCGAGAGCCGTAGAAATAGGCATAACCTTCACACCCTGATAAATAAGGCCCTTGTCCCAAAGCTGCTTAAACACCCACCACAGAGATTCCATGTACCAAACGTCCATGGTCTTGTAGTCGTTATCAAAATCAATCCAGCGACCAATGCGAGTAATTGTATTGCGCCACTCGCCCACATATCTTTGCACAATGCCACGACACTCGTCGTTATATCCAGCCACACCGAGCTTTTCGACCGCCTCTTGTGCGGACAGACCCAGTTGCTTATCAATCTCATGCTCAATAGGCAAACCATGACAGTCCCAACCAAAACGGCGCATGACATACCGACCTTTCATGGTCCAGTAACGCGGCACAATGTCCTTTATAGTGCTGGCCACAAGGTGACCGTGATGCGGCAAACCGGTAGCAAATGGAGGTCCATCGTAAAAAATATAAGGCTGCTTACCCTTAGTATTGTTTAAGGACTTTTGAAATGCCCCGGTATCTTCCCAAAACTCGAGAATGTCATGTTCCATCTCAACAAAGGAAAATTGGGCGCTATCAGATGACTCGGACATGTGTAGATATTCTATGACTGAAATTCGGCGCCTATAGTACCTATTTTGAACGCAGGTTGCTGTCAACTTGATTAGGAAAAGGATAGCCTTTTAGACTTTAGAGGAGGAGAAGAGAGAGATGGATCTGAAAAATATGCAAATAGGGGCAGTATTTCCCCACAACGAGATAGGCACAGACCCCAGTGCGATCAAAGCATTTGCCCAAGGAGTAGAAGCATTAGGCATTAGCCACCTGCTTATTTACGACCATGTATTAGGCGCGGACCCAGACCGAAAAGGCGGTTTTCGCGGGCCTTACGACAAGGACGTGGCCTTTCACGAACCCCTCACCACTTTTGCGTTTATTTCAGCGGTAACAGAACAGCTAGAAATGATCACCACGGTTATGATTCTGCCTCAGCGACAAACGGTATTGGTAGCCAAGCAGGCGGCTCAAGTAGCATTACTATCGAATAATCGCTTTCGCCTAGGCGTAGGCGTGGGCTGGAACCAAGTGGAATACACTGGCCTTAACGAAACATTCAACAACCGTGGACGTCGGCAAGCGGAACAAGTGGAAGTCATGCGCAAGCTATGGAGCGAAGATTCAATAGACTATACCGGCGAATACCACCGCATAGACAAAGCCAGCATCAACCCACGCCCTAGCAAGCAAATCCCAGTTTGGTTTGGCGGATCGGCGCCAGCGCTGCTGGATCGCACAGCTAGGTTGGGCGACGGATGGATACCATTGATGGGCGCAAATCATAAAGCTCAAGCATGCCTGGACTACATGAAAGCAAAGCGGGAGGAGGCAGGTCTCAGCTTTGATGGCTTCGGAATACAGTCTCAGGCCCAGTATGCGGGCGGCGACGCCGATCGATGGGTTAAGCACGCCAAAGCCTGGCAGAATATGGGCTGCACCCACTTGGCAGTGGCTACCCACAATGCGGGCGAAACCAATGTCGATGGTCACCTGAAACGCATTGCAGAGTATCAACGCGCTCTGCGAGCATAGACCGTCTCACTGAGAGGGGCCCTGCCACCATATTGCTATCGCACTGTAAATCGGCGTGGCTTCCGGCGCTGCGCTTGGTTTGCATCCTGCGGTTAATTGCGCTTTCGGTCTAACAAAGATAGCGATTAATCGTAAATCAATTCAAGCCCCAGCTTTGGCAGAGCTAAATACGACTATGAGTGACAGGTTGCACTCATAACTTTCTAGTTACAAAGTCATCAAACGTTTCACGCGCTATTTGCTGCAAATAACGCGCCTCATCCTTTGGCAGGCGCCCGAAATAGTCGTAAGACACGCCATCGAGATCATCATCATAGAGCGACAGATAGACGACACAGGCCCCTAAATACGTACCTCGCAGATTAGGGTGAGTGTGATCAAAGTCCGCATGAAGAGAAAAATTGGGTCGCTTTTCGTAAGAAAGTGCATATGCAAGTCCGACAGGAATCACTTTGGCCTTTGCAGCATGCCCTGCTTCGATGTAGGCCTTACTCACTACGTCAATCATGTTTTTGTCGGCTAAACGATGTGGCGGCACATAGGCATGAGTCATATAGAGCATCGGTGTAGCGCCAATCTGTCGAACCTTATTAGCGTAGCCAACAGCCGTATCTTTGAATCTTTGGCGCGTTTCAGGGGTTAGAGCCTCAAAACTCGCCCCCTGCATAACCACCACCTGAAATGGACGCTCGACACCAATCTGGCCTGGCCTTAGCAGCCAATCAATATTGTGATGCCTGAGGCTAGCCCCCCCTATGGTGGCTGATTTATATTCGAAACTGCTGGCCTCGCTTGCTGGATGACGCTCAATCGCCATCCGCTCAACATGATTGTGCAGACTGTCATTGTAGTAAAGATAACTGTTGCCCACGAACAGCACACGCTTGAGCCCAGCTTCCAGACCAGCTGCTAGGCCGCCAGACGAACTGAAAGCCAACAGCAACGCCAAAAATACTCGTATAAACATCAGCCTTTCTACTTCTACTTTAGTGAAATGAGCATACTACCAGCACGAGGAGAGTTACTCATAAAGGCAATACCGGCAGATGCAATGGATCTAATAAAACCACGCCCACCGTCGCCGCAAGTTTGCTTACGATGGCGAAGTCCTGAATTTTTCCCCTAGCTGCATATCAGTCTTAACCTTTCCTGAATCTAATGTTTCAAAGTACGAACTTTTTTAAATATAAAAGATGCTAGAAATGGCTCCTAACCACAGCCCAATCATTAGCTATCGCCAACACATCAAGTCACTCGGAAACGAAATTTCTCGAAATTATTGCCGAGAAAAGCCTTAAAAACCTGTCAATAAAAAGGAAAGCGCTTACTGGTTGTTTTACCGCAACCTAAGATGCCGCAGACATCAACAAATCTAGGCGACTGGCCAGTTTTTCAAGAGACCCTGCAAAAACTGGCACAACCAGCTGATCAGTCCCAGCTGCAGCATAGGCTGCAATAGTTTCAGGGTTTACAGGGTGGCGATTTGGCCCAACGATTAGTTGAATGTCTCGCCGAGAACGACCGCTAGCAGCCAAAGCCGCATCCAGTCCTGGCAAACGCTGTATAAGGGCTTCAGGGGTTAGATCATACCCATACCAGCCGTCACCTAGACGTGCCACGCGTCTTAAAGCAGGGTCAGACTCACCGCCAAAAATAATGGGGGGATAGGGTTTTTGCACCGGCTTAGGATTAAAGTGGCAAGGCGCGAGCTGCACAGTTTTACCTGAAAACTCTGAAATTCCTTTTGACCACAGCGCACGCATGGCCAGAATATATTCTTCAGTTCTCGACGCCCTTGTTGAGAAATCCATGCCCAAGCTCTCAAACTCCTCTTTAAGCCAGCCAATACCCACACCAAAATCTACTCGACCACCAGACAGATAATCTAAGTCAGCAACCATTTTAGCTGTGTAAACCGGCTGTCGTTGTGGCACCAAACAAATACCAGTACCTAGACGCACTCGCTCTGTATGAGCGGCAATAAAAGTTAAGGCGGTGAACGGATCTAAGAGACCTTCAGGATTACCGGGTATGCGGCCATCTTCAGCGTAAGGATAGGTCGAGGCATACTCTGGGTAAAACAGCACATGCTCAGGCACCCAAATACCATGCACACCCTTGGCCTCAACCATTTGCACTGAGTCTTTGATCAAACCCACAGGCGTATGTTCATTAAACGCCATAGCGACACTAATTTTCATCATTACCTCTCCAAAAATTAAAAACATTACTTAGCGTGGGCTGTTGCTCAGACACATGCAAGTGCACTAACCCGACAAGCACGTACCCTTCTCCTAAGCCTTACAAACTGGAAAACGTTATTAGTTCGCAGCAGCACCAGACTTGATAAAGTCACCCACCAAACCCGGATCTTGCATGGCAATAAAGTGTGTTAACTCGGGCAGTAAAACATCTTGCCCATGCTGGAACTGATGAGCCAGTTCTGGCCATGTTGGCGATGCTGAAAAATCCATCTCTTGACTTGTTTCATCGCGAGGATTTGCTCGCAAAACAACCACTGGCATAGTGATTGACGATATCAATGGATATATATTTTCGTCAAAGTCCGCCATATATACCGACGCCTCTACCTTCGGCGGACAAGCCAGCTCTAGTCCCTCTTTTGTCGCTGAGGGAACGAGTCCGTACTCGCAATAATCGGTAAAAACCTGCGGGTCCCAAGTGGCATAGGGCGGTCGCTCGGCGTAGCGATCGTGCATGTCTGCAACCGTTAGAAATTGGCCTCGACGGCGAGCCACAGGGTGATCTTGAACTGAATCAAACTGATGCTTGGTACTGTTCTTAAACGCCTCTGGGGATAAGATCACCGGATCAACTAACACGAGATGCTTAAAATGTTTAGCTTTGTGGCCGCAAGCATGAACAACACAGTGGCCTCCCATAGAGTGTCCTACGCCGACCGCATCTGCCAAGCCCAGCATTTCACATACATGGAGCAGGTCATTACCGAACTGCGGCCAGGTATAGGGGCCAACATTCCCAGACCGTCCATGACCACGCATGTCCACCGCAAAAATCTGCCAATCCTCCGGTAGGCCCGCCACAACTTGATCCCAGCAGCGCGCGTGAAATCCAGTAGCGTGGACCAACAAAACCTGCTGACCACCGGGCACCCCCCACTCAAATACACATAAATCAACATCAGGAAGGTTAAGGGTCATTTGCTTTGGTGAAGCTGGCATATTTCAAACTCGATTGGACTACAAAAGTGGGACACATACTAAACTCACGCCCCAGTGGAATGGGATATTTTAGGCGAAAGCGCGACAAAGCGTTACACTAGAAATTTTTACGCTAATGTACTAGTTAATTATTATTTACCTACAAAAACTATGACAGACCAAATCACTACAAAAACAGAAGTTGTATCAAACGAGGCAGAAATGCTGATCCTCGTTGACAGCGACGACCAGCCCATTGGAGAGCTTGATAAAGCCGCATGCCACAATGGCAAAGGCACTTTACACCGGGCTTTTTCTCTTTTCATAATAAACCGCAAAGGTCAAATTTTGCTGCAAAAGCGAGCAAAAAATAAGCGACTATGGGGTGGCTACTGGTCAAACTCTTGCTGCTCGCACCCAAGAGTAGGCGAATCAATGATTGAATCAGTGATCCGTCGCAGCCAGCAAGAAATAGGTATCAAGGTGGAAGCGAAGTTCATTTATAAATTTGAATACTCAGCAAAATTCGGCGAGGTGGGTAGCGAACGCGAATTGTGTTCTGTTTATGTGGCACAGACAAATGATGAGCCTATATTTAATACTGAAGAAGTCAGCGCCTGCCGCTGGATTTCGCCCTCCAAACTAGCCAAAGCCCTAGTTGACAATGCTGACCACTATACGCCGTGGCTAAAAATGGAATGGGAAAATCTGCGTACCGATCACAGTAACGCACTCAGAGCCTCTTAAGGTTGGGAATTGCTCTTTTCAGTAGCTAGGTTTGCAGATCTGAACTGCCAACAGCTTTTGCTGAGACTCAAATGCAAAGAAAATCACACTTTTATCGGCCAACCTAATTAGCCCTCTCATCATAACCACACGCCATGATCCCCCAACAGGCACCTTACGGGAGAGTCGACTTCGACGCTCCACCGGGAGGACAGACTAATTCGGGCGCTTTGACCGCAATAAGACTGGGTGTTTTTCCTGGCTCATTGGGAAATTACAGCGGAGTTGATTTAACAATTTCAAAAGTCACGGTGGAGCGGCCCCCCGGCAACTGGGAATCCAGCAAATCAGGAGATTTTTCTATGTGGCAAGATTTACAAACCTAGCTATTTGGCCATCTCGGCACGCAATGCACAGGCCAAGCAATCACCGATACAAACGACTCAGCAAGATCTTGAGCAGAAAATTTCTCACCAAATCAATAATCACCTTTCGCCCAATCCTTGATAGATAAAACAGATAAAGCATATTACTTCTATTCGAAACACGATGCGGCTACTTCATAGATTGTGGTTTAACAGGCGTCCCTGCAGATGCTGCAGTATGTAAGTCAAACCATTGATCAGCGGTCTGGCCCAAGCGCGCGCGCATACCTCGCTTGATCTTTGCTGGGGCACCCACCGGAAAGTCAGCGAAACGCTCACATATTCCTAAGGCTGTCTCTAGAACTTGATCATCATCAACGCTTTGATTGGCAAGACCAAGGCGCAGCATATCTGCCCCCTTTAGCCTGTCACCAAGAAGTACAACTTCAGCTATCACAGCCTCGCTGTAACGCAAATTCAACCAAGCCAGGTTATAGGGAGCGGCCATACCAATCTGCACCTCACCTACTTGAACAAAAGACTGCTCACCCACAACCAAATAGTCACAGGCAACCGCTAGCGCTGCGCCACCATTAATAGCGAACCGCTGCATGGCACCAACGATAGGCTTGTCGCACTGAAATAATGCTTTATGCGCACCACGCCAAATTGTTTGGAAGTCTGCCAGCCACTCGGGCTCAGGCGTAGCGTTAAATGCACCTAGGTCTAAGCCGGAACAGAAGGCACCACCCTCGCCACGAAGCATAATGGCCTGCACTTGCTCATCTGCATTAAGTGCATTGATAGTTTTTGCAAGACCAGTGCCTAACGGTCCAGTAATCGCATTTTTGCGTTCCGGCCGGTTCAAAACCACCTCGGCCCATACCCCGCCAGCTTCAGTAGTAAATTTGTTAACTAAAACCTCTTCCATGACCGCCTTCTCTTTTTTTAGCCTTTTATTCTTTTCACTTTTAGGTCTTTTAGCTTTTTACTTTTCCAACTCCAGATTTGTCCAGCAACTTAAACCAGCAAAAGAATACCTAGAACCAGCAAAAACATGCCTACCATCTCGCGAATTCTAATGCGCTCGCGTAAAAAGAAAACCGAAGTAACCAGAGTAAACAGCAACTCCACCTGACCTAGCGCTCTAACAACGGCCGCATTCTGCAAAGTCATTGCCGTAAACCAGCATATAGAACTAACACTACCAATCAACCCTACCCAAACCGCGATAGGCCAACTAAGCAGAACTTTCGCCATCTGCTCAGGCTCTCTCAGGAAGAGGTAGATCCCCATCAACACCGTTTGCAAAGTCAGCGTTACAGCCAAGGTAAAGCCAGCTCGCTCGGCCACACCCAATATTGGTACACCATTGATTTGTACACTAGCACTAGCACTGCCATCAACGCCTAAAGCCAGACTTGCACCGCGAAAACACACCGAACAAAGCGCGAAAGCAGTGCCTGCCAACACTCCGTACCAAACGCTGGCATCGCCCTGTAAGAAGTCCTGGGAGCGAATACTTCCAGATAAAAAGAAAACGCCAACTAAGCTCACCGCGATACCCGTTAATGCCAAGCCAGAAACCGCATCGCCTAAAATGATCAAACCCAAGAGCGCAGCTTGCACTGCCTCGGTCTTACTCAAGGCAGTGCCTACAGCGAAGTGAGAACCACTGACGGCGGCGACCAAAGCCGAAGTGGCAATAATCTGCATAATTGCGCCAACCATTACATAGGCCACAAAAATAAAATTTAAATCAGGAAAACGACCTTCCCAGATATAAGCAACATATATCCAGGCAAAAGGAATAGCATAAAAAAAACGCACATAAGCGGCGGCGTTAACAGAGAGGTCTCCTGTTAAGCGCTTTTGCAACAACGAGCGCAAATTCTGCAAAAAAGCGCCAGCGATGGTTAAGCCAATCCATAATTCCATCAGCTAACCTGCTCTGACGATTGCAAATTATGCGCCGCGATCTCACGCCGAGACACCCTATTAAATCGATAGAGCAGAAGTATCGCGGCGCAAGTTAAACCCGTAGCCATACCAATCCAGTAGCCGTACACACCTAAATCTAAAGCTTCGAAATAGCCGAATCCTAGGACCCAAGCAACAGGAAATCCCACTACCCAGTAACATATTAGGGCAATCAAAAAAGGTGCTCTTGTATCCTTGTAGCCTCTAAGTGCGCCCATGCCAATTACCTGTAGGTCATCGGTTAATTGAAAAAACGCAACTATGACTAATAACCCGGTCGCGAGCTCCACCACAGATGCCTCCGAAGAATATAAGCTGACAATAAATTCCCCACCTAATAACAGCGAGGACACGGCAAAAAGTGCGAATACAAAACCTGCACCCACTGCTACTAAACCGCTACGACGAGCGGCAACGTAATCCCCGGCGCCAACGTTATAGCCCACGCGAATTGAAGTCGCCATACCCAGCCCCAACGGAATCATAAAAACTAGGCCAGACACGTTGTTGACAATCTGATTTGCCGCCACGGTCTCTACGCCCAGGCGGCCAATTAGTAGGGTGATGGCAGAAAATATACTGAACTCAGCAAAGGTTGAAAGACCAATTGGCAGACCCAGCCGGATCAAGCGCTTAATCTCGACAGCATCCGGCCAAGAAAACTCGCCAAACACGTTGGTGACTCTCACTCTAGAAAACTGCACAACGCAAATAATGGCAATGAACTCAAAGGCCATCACCACAGAAGTCGCCCAACCACAGCCCTCGCCACCCATAGCGGGCAGACCCATACCGCCGTGAATAAACCAGTAATTCAACGGAATTTTGAGCAAAAAAGCAGAACCAGCAATGAGCATTGCAGGAGTCGTCCAAGACGTACCCTCACACAGGTAACGCAACACAAAGTAACCCAAAACCGGCAAAACGCCCCAGCTCAACGCTTTCATATAAGCCATGGTAATTGGGATCGCCACTGGGTCTACGCCAACAAAGTGATACAGAGGCTCTATGTTACGCAGCAAAAAAATCATGACAATGCCGGAGAAAAAGGCTATCCACAGAGCCTGACGAACTGGGGCACCAGCCTCTCGCACCCTGCCACCACCATGTAGTTGAGAAACTGTGGGAGTAACTGCCATAACAACGCCAGCTATCAACATGAGCACAGGCCAGAAAATAACGCCACCTAGGGCAACGCCAGCTAGCTCAGCAGCGCTAACCCGTCCCGCCATAATCGTGTCTAACACCCCCAACCCCATTTGAGCCAGTTGCGTGACCACAAGCGGTAAAGCTAAAGCGGTCAGCTTTTTAAACTCTGTGGACACCGCCGGCCGATCCATAACGCTCACTCTGTTTACTAGCATCTGGAAAGAGGCCAACTATGCAAGGCATTGTACAGAGTGACTAGCTGGGAGCCAGCGCCTCTATCGCCGTAGAAGGTTGTGAAGTGAAATTGCGAAATAAGAATGATTATTATTATCATTATCATTGAGGAAATCAACTAATAATCAATTATTGATAGGTGCAGACTATTACAGTCATCTAAAGTTTCGAATAGAAATGTATCCCAAGACTTCTATAATCCCATTCAGTCATCAAACCTTCGGTTTGAAACAAAAATAACTAAGACGGAGTTCATGCAATCATGGAACTAAAGGACAGCAATACTTTGCAAAACCTTAAGGACGCCTTTGCTGGGGAATCTCAAGCAAATCGTCGTTACCTATACTTCGCAGCGAAAGCTGATATTGAGGGCGAGAATGATGTCGCAACAGTCTTCCGCTCAACTGCAGAAGGCGAAACTGGGCACGCCCACGGGCACCTTGAGTACATGGAAGCAGTTGGCGATCCAGCCACCGGCTTGCCCATTGGATCTACCTCAGACAACCTTAAAGCAGCTGTTGCTGGTGAAACCCACGAGTACACAGACATGTACCCTGGTATGGCCAAGACTGCGCGTGACGAAGGATTTGATGAGATTGCAGATTGGTTTGAGACTCTAGCGAAAGCTGAGCGTTCACACGCCAACAGATTCCAAAAAGCTTTGGATGCAATGGACTAGTTACAAGCTGGTTCTAAACTCGGCGATATTGGCCGGATGTTCTTAAGAGGGGCCTATTCGAGCCCCTTTTTTGTGCCAGTAAAAATGCATAGACCCCGTAAATGATGAGAATAGAGAATTTCAATGAGTACACGTGAAGGTAGTTTAGAGGCCCCGGATCGCCAACCACTCGACTGGCAGACTCCTGAATTCTATAATAAAGATTCTTTGCATAAAGAAATGGAACGCGTTTTTGATATCTGCCATAGCTGCAGACGCTGCGTCAATCTATGCGATTCTTTCCCAACTCTTTTTGATTTAGTCGACGAATCAGAGACCTTCGAGATTGATGGTGTAGACAAAGCTGATTACAACAAAGTTGTTGACCAGTGCTTTCTCTGTGATCTTTGCGCTGAAACTAAGTGCCCGTACTTACCACCTCACGAATGGGCGTTAGACTTTCCGCACCTAATGTTGCGTGCTAAAGCACAAAACTTTGAAGACAAAGATACTAAATGGAGAGATCGGATCATTACTTCGACCGATCCAATTTTTGATGCCATATCAACTCCGGGTATCGCTCAGATGGCTAACGCTGCTGCCAATTCGAAACCATTGCGGAAAGCCGGCCAAGCGCTGTTTGGCATTCACCAAGATGCCCCTCTCCCCAAGTTCGTACCTAAGCCTTTAACAAAAACATTAGAGGGTTATATTGGCGACCACGCCCAAGTGACTTCAACCGACAAAACAACGGGCAAAGTAGCGATATTCGTTACCTGCTACGGAGATCACAACGAACCACAAATGGTTGAGGATCTGATCGCTGTACTCAATCACAATGGTGTGCCTGTAAAAGTGCTACAAGATGCTAAATGCTGTGGTATGCCCAAGTTAGAACTGGGCGACCTGAAGAAAGTCGAGAGAATGAAAGATGCGAACATCCCCGTTTTCCAACAAGCCATCGAGGAAGGTTACGACATAATTGCACCCATTCCTTCCTGCGTTCTAATGTACAAGCAGGAATTACCTTTGATGTTTCCAGACCAAGCGGATGTGGCAAATATTAAAGCGCACTTTTTCGACCCATTCGAATATTTGATTCTCCGACACAAAGCGGGGCTCATTAAGACAGAGTTTGAGAAACCGCTGGGTAAAGTTGCTTATCATGTTGCCTGCCACCAACGAGTGCAAAACTTCGGCATGAAGACGCGAGATTTCTTAAAACTTATACCTGAAACAGTGGTAACCGCCATTGAGCGCTGCTCTGGCCATGATGGTACGTATGCTGTCAAAGCGGAAACCTACGAGAAAGCAAAAAAAATCGCCAAGCCTGTAGTCAAACGCGTAATCGATAGCGAACCAGATGAGTTTGGTTCTGACTGCCCAATGGCTGGCCGACTCATTGCTGAAGGCGTTGAAAATGGCGAAGCCAAGCACCCGGTGAGCATGGTTCGCCAAGCGTACGGCATTTAACCAATCAAAGCATAACCCCAATATTGATAAATATCGGCGCTGAAAAATCTGATCAACGCCCCAAGGATAGAAAATGAAATTGACCCGTGAGGACCTTTGGTCGTTAGAAGAGTACGCACAAAAACGCGAAACGTTTCGCCAGAAAGTCATCGCCCACAAAAAAGATCGTAATGTAGCCTTGGGTCCAAATGCCACGCTATATTTTGAAGACGAATTAACGATGCGCTATCAAATCCAAGAAATGCTCCGCGTGGAACGTATTTTTGAAACCGCGGAAATCGAGGAAGAGCTAGCTTCTTATAACCCATTGATTCCGGATGGTAGCAATTGGAAGGCCACCTTCATGATCGAATACGGTGACGCCGAAGAACGCAAACTGGCTTTGTCCACGATGGGTGGCATTGAACTCACGGTTTGGGTTCAAGTAGATGAGGGCGAAAAAATTTATGCTATCGCCAACGAAGATATGGATCGCACCAGAGATGAAAAAGCTGCAGCAGTGCACTTCGCGCGCTTCGAACTCAGCGCAGAGAATGTAGCTGACCTGAAAAATGGTAAATCATTAACAATGGGCATCGACCACCAAAGCATCCCATGTGCTATCCCTATAGAAGGTGTGACTAGGAACGCACTGTTAGCCGACCTTTATTAGCTCTTGGAATTTAGTTAAAGATTCAAAGCTCTTACTTCATAGCTAATCGTTCAGAGCGTTCTCGGCAATTGCTAGCGAAGCTAACATTCTTCGGCCTCAAGAAAAAAGCGACTAACACTCAATGTAAACTTGCGCGCAACACCTTTGCTAAATCTGCCAAAAGCTCTGACCGTGTTGAAGTGCGCCTCCAACAAAGCCCTAAAGTTCTATAAGGCACTTCGTCTTCATCAAACGGAATGTAACGCACATTACTGATTGCACTTACAGCGCCCCTACCTTCATTAGTTCTATCGCTTAGCGGTACTGCGAACTCTGGCATTAAGGTTACACCCATTCCAGCGCCGACTAATTGCCTCAGTGTTTCAAGGCTAGTTGCGCTGTAGCTTTTACTCTCTACGCCGCGGTGCGCATGGCAAACAGCCAGGGCTTGGTCACGAAGACAATGCCCATCCTCCAAGAGCAATACCGCCTCCCCCTCTAAGTCTTCAGGAGTCACCGCTTGATATTTGGCCTTTGCATGATTTTCGCTCACCGCTAAATAGAACGGCTCTGCATAAAGCTCGAACTCCTCTATATTTACATCATGTAAATCAGGAATAGGGATAGCCAACAAAATAACGTCTAAGTCGCCTCTTTTCAGAAGCCTAGTAATATGTGAAGTCTGGCCTTCTGTTAACTGCAGTTGCAAATTAGGAAAAGATTCTCGAATAGGCCCTAAAATTTGTGGCAACAAATAAGGCGCAATCGTTGGAATAATACCAACTCGAAGCTCACCCCCTAATGGGTCTTGTAGCTGTTCCGAAAGCGCTAATAAGGTATTTACTTCAGACAATATGCGTTGCGCTTGGGCAACAATCTGCTCCCCTTCCGGTGACAACATTACGCGGCGATTCGTACGTTCAATAAGCATAACCCCCAAAGTCTCTTCTAACTTTTTCAACTGGGTAGAAAGGGTCGGCTGACTGACAAAACACGCCTCCGCTGCACGACCAAAGTGCCGATGCTCAGCCACGGCGACCAAGTAACGTAAATCTCGCAGATTCATATATAAATTTCCTAATAGCGAACCAATTTATTGCTCAGAGAACGGTTGTGCCTGTGCAATCATATAGTCGACTGCCTGAGAAAGATCCTCATCGGTGCAGCTGTAACATAACCCTTTGGCAGGCATACGAGCCAATCCGTTTACAGTGGACGCAAGTAAAAGGGCTTTGCCTTTAGCAATACGAGGACGCCATTCATCTACATCACCGATTCTTGGCGCACCATTGATGCCAGGGTTGTGGCAGGAATAACAGTAATCGTTGTATACAGCCTTACCTGGGTGGCTTGGGCCACTTTGTCCTACACGAGTTCCACCACCTTCAGAGCAGCCAGTAAAAACTAGGCTACTGGAAAGTAGCAAAAGTACCGCAGCCATCCGCCGAAAAACGGGCTTATTCATTAAATTTCTGCTCCAACCAAAACAATTGTAAAACGGGAAATAGTTCACCTATTTTTCGACTCAGGGTGACGAAAGATTTTCAGAATCCAGTGTTTAGCGTCACGGCCACAGATAGTCTTATTCAAGAATGAATTCGTCAGCATCAAGAGCCACAGGAAATGCCCTGCGCATTGTATCAAGCTCTGCCAAATCTAAGGTCTGAGTAATAATCTTTTGCTTAGACAAATTCTCCTCAGGATCAACAAGTACTTTACCGTCTCCATGATATATACCGCTGCCACCGCCATAAACTATACCGGCGCCATCGGTGCCAACAATATTTACACCCGCACAAAAAGCTTGGTTTTCCACCGCCCTTGCCCGAAGAAGAGTCTGCCAAATATCCTGCCGGGCTTCTGGCCAGTTCGCTACACATATAAGTAAATCGTATTTTTGGTTGTTACGTAGCCAGACAGGAAAGCGCAGGTCATAGCATACAGAAAGGCAAATCCGCCAACCTTGCAAATCAACTACAATCCGCCGAGCCCCCTCGCTGTAGTACTGGTGCTCTCCAGCCATACGAAACAAGTGGCGCTTGTCATAAAATTGTATCCCCCCTTTAGGCTGCACCCACAATAAGCGGTTAAAGAACTGCCCCTTTTCCTCTATAGCTAAACTACCGCACAGTATTTTTTGCCGCTCTCGCGCTTGCTCAAGCATCCATTTTACGGTTTCGCCATCCATAGATTCTGCAACTAATGCCGAGTCCATAGTAAAACCCGTGCTAAACATTTCTGGCAGCACCACTAGTTGCGATGACGACGGCACTTGGTCTAATAAGGTTTCAAAATGCGTCCTATTACGCGCCGGAGAATGCCAGTACGTTGCGGTTTGCAGTAGAGTCAGAGTTAGAGTTTGCATAAAATTTCGGCCGCTTGTCTTAGCGTTGTATCGTCCTTGGCGAAACAAAAGCGTAACGCTTTGTGTTTACAGTTCTCAGGATCTTGATAAAAAACCGAGATGGGTATGGACGCGACACCTAATTCTTTCGTCCAACGCTCAGCCAGTACGTGGTCTAGCTCATCGGTGACCTCAGAGTAATCTAAAAGCTGAAAGTAGGTACCCGAAGACGGTTTTATTTTGAACTTAGAAGATGCTAACAAGCTACAAAAAAGATCTCTTTTAGCCTCATAAAAATCTGGTAACTGCAAATGATGTTCAGGCTGAGCTTGCAGAAAATCTGCAAGCCCATACTGTACAGGTGTATTAACAGTAAATGTTACGTACTGATGAATCCTACGAAATTCCAGGGTCAGCTGTTCAGGCGCAACGCAATAACCCACCTTCCAGCCGGTGACATGATAGGTTTTACCGAAGGAGGAAATAACAAAGCTCCGCGTATACAAATCCTCATAGCGGCACAAACTCCTGTGCACTCGCTGATCAAACACCATGTGCTCGTACACTTCATCGCCGATAAGGTAAATGTTTGTATCGCTGACCAATTCGCGCAATTGTTGGATATCGTCTTCCTCCCAAACTGACCCTGTAGGATTATGCGGCGTGTTAATAATGATCAACCGCGTGCGCTCGGTAATCGCTTCTCTTACGCATTGCCAATCCACGCTAAATGAGGAGCCAGTCAGTGGAATATGCACAGGTACTCCGCCTTGCAATCGAATTACGGGGTCATAACTGTCGTAGGCGGGGTCGAAGATAATAACCTCATCACCGCTGTGAACAACGCTGGCAATGGCACAAAAAAGCCCCTCGGTTGCCCCTGCAGTTACGGTAATTTCTTTGTCGGGGTCACACTTTAGACCATACAAATGATCTACCTTTTGCGCGATAGCTTGCCTTAGCGGCGCTACACCCATCATCGGCGGGTATTGATTAAAACCATTGGTCAAATAATAATTTACCTGCGCCAAAAGCTCCGGAGGGCCATCAAAGTCTGGAAACCCTTGGGACAAGTTAATCGCCCCATGTTCCTCGGCCAACACACTCATAGTGGTAAAAATCGTTGTGCCTACATTTGGCAGTTTACTGACAGGTACAGGCCCCTTAAGTGGTGTGCCCACAGAATTGAAGGCCGTGGTGACATCAACGGGAGGAGAACTCACCTAAAACAACTTAACAAAATTTTCAAAATCAACCTCTCTCCTAAAACAAAGACCAGTGCAAACAGGGCACTCATTTTGGCAACAACTGATACAACTAACCGCCTACTGGCCTAAATGACTAGCAAAGCTATGGCCCCGTTAATTAGTTTCGCATAAGAACGGCAAAAACAAATATCAAAATATTTTGATATTTAAAAAAACCTTGTTAGCATGCGCCCCGCCCAACGCCAAATTCTATGGCAAAGGATAATTTTTTTTACAATATCTAGCAGAGAAACGCTTTTTTGCAATCCAATATCACGCCACTCAACATAGCAAACCACAGTGCGCCAGAATCACTCGACATAGACGTCGTCGCTATGGCAAAAGCCATTGGTGATGATCTGCGGGCGAATATTTTACGAGCTCTAGCCAGAAACTCTTTTGGGGTCATGGAGTTGTGCAAAATATTTTCGGTAGCGCAGCCCGCATTGAGCCATCACCTAAAAATTCTCAAACAAGCTGGTTTGGCTAACTCTAGACGTGAAGGCACCAGTGTTTTCTACCAGCGAGCCGCATTCGCCACTCACTTGCTACCTGCTTCGCTATTTTACGCCCTTGATCAAACATCGCTGCCAGTTGTGGCGCTAAAGAATGTGGATGAGATTTACGCAGAAAGAGCTCATCAGAGTGCGTCTTTTTTCCAAAACAATGCAGACGTTTTAAGCTATCAAAGTGAATTGATCTGTCCTTCAGAGGTCTTCATTCCCTACATAATAGAGACAATAGCAGAGCACAATGCCTCTTCTCGAATGGCGTCAACCAAACCCGACGAGCTCTCTGCCACTAGCTTGCTTGAAATTGGCCCTGGCGATTGCACGCTGCTAGCCGAGTTGGCGCCGCAGTTTGATCAAGCAATTGGCGTAGACAGCAGCCAATCAATGCTCGATGTTGGCATAGCACAGCTCAAACAAATGACTGCCGAGATTACAGAAAACATTAGTTTGCAAAAAAAGGACTTTTATCAGCTTCCGAGAGGCGAAGGCTATGACGTCATTGTTGCTGCCATGGTACTGCACCATATGCCATCACCCAACGCATTCTTTAAGCAAGCCGAAAAACTCTTGCGCCCTAACGGATTGCTCGTACTAGCAGAGTTGTGTCCCCACACCCAAGAGAAAGCAAAAACCCTCTGCGGTGACCTTTGGCTTGGATTCGCTCCAGAAATTTTGCAAGAGCACGCTGCAAAGAACGGCTTAAAAGTAAAAGCCCAACAATACCTTGCCCAGCGCAATGGTTTCCGCGTGCAAATACCCAGTTTTGAACTAGTAACCACCCAACCATTCCTATCTTAAGGAGATAACAATGTCAGATTACAAAGTAGCCGATATGGCTTTGGCCGAGTTCGGTCGCAAGGAAATTACTTTAGCTGAAGCGGAAATGCCAGCGCTTATGGCGCTACGTGATCGCTACGCAGAAAGTCAACCTTTAGCAGGCGCTAAGATTATTGGTTGCATCCACATGACCATTCAAACCGCAGTGCTCATCGAAACACTTATCGACCTTGGCGCAGAAGTACGCTGGTCATCCTGTAATATCTTCTCAACCCAAGACCACGCTGCCGCAGCAATGGCAGCGGCCGGCGTTCCCGTATTTGCTTGGAAAGGTGAAACTGAAGAAGAGTACGAATGGTGCATCGAGCAAACAATTCTTAAAAATGGTACCCCGTGGGATGCCAACATGTTGTTGGACGACGGGGGCGACCTCACAGTAATCATTCATAAAGAATATCCCGCGATGCTAGAAAAAATTCACGGCATCAGCGAAGAGACAACTACAGGAGTACACCGTCTCTACGAAATGATGCGCGATGGCGAACTTAAAATACCTGCGATCAACGTGAATGACTCGGTTACGAAGTCTAAGAACGACAACAAGTATGGTTGCCGTCACAGTCTGAATGATGCCATCAAGCGCGGCACGGACATGCTTATGGCAGGCAAGCGCGCCTTGGTCATCGGTTATGGCGACGTAGGCAAAGGCTCTGCCCAAAGTTTACGTCAAGAGGGTATGATTGTAAGAGTTACTGAGGTAGATCCAATTTGCGCAATGCAGGCCTGCATGGACGGGTATGAAGTTGTATCTCCTTATGTTGGCGGCAAGAACACCGGCAAAGCTGCAGACATCGATCTACGTTTACTACAAGATACAGATATTGTCGTGACCTGCACTGGTAACGCAAACGTGTGTGACGAAGCAATCCTGCGCACAGTTAAAGCAGGCGCGGTGATTTGTAATATCGGTCACTTCGACAACGAAATTGATACCAATTTCATGCGTGAAAACTGGACTTGGGACAAGGTCAAAGATCAGGTTCACATGATCCACCGTTCAGAAACTCGCGGCGACTACCTAATCCTTTTATCCGAAGGCCGTTTGGTGAACTTGGGCAACGCTATGGGTCACCCATCACGCATAATGGACGGTTCATTTGCCAACCAAGTACTGGCGCAAATGTATCTGTTTGAGCAGGCATGGTCAGATCAACCGGCAAATCAGCGTCAACCTATTAGTGTTGAAGTACTGCCGAAGAAACTAGATGAAGAAGTGGCAGAACTTATGGTTGCTGGCTTTGGCGGCGTTATGACTCGCCTGACCAAGTACCAAGCCGACTATATCGGTGTTGGAGAAGAAGGTCCGTTTAAAATTGACAGCTACAAGTACTAGCACTACGTAACGGTCCTATTATAAGGGCAAATGCGAACACTCACCTATCGGTAGGCACTTGCCAACCGGTAGAGTGAGTTGCTAACCAGCCTTCCGGCCCCGTTAGCAAAAAGAGAGCTCTCGTCTACCCCTGTTCAACTCTAATCGATTTCTTTAAAGCCGATTTTTTCAACAATAACGGCGTTAGTCACCCGCTACTTTACTGGATGAGCCATAGCGCGTATTGTCCGCGGCTCGCTGTTTTAGCGCTTCGTCCTTAAAACCGCTATTTAAATTACCTATGCAACCACTGAATAAAATTATCGAAACACTCAATCTCGAAGAAATTGAGTTAAATCACTATTTGGCCACCAGCCCCAATGAGGGCTGGCAGCGCGTTTACGGTGGCCAAGTCATCGGCCAGGCGTTGGTCGCTGCTTCGCGCACTGTAGACGAGGACCGCCAAGCACATAGTCTGCACGGCTATTTCCTGAGAGCGGGCGATAAAGAAATTCCCATTCTGTATAAGGTTGACCGCATTCGCGACGGAAGGAGCTTCACCACAAGGCGCGTTGTCGCCGTGCAAAAAGGTAAAGCTATATTCACTATGTCGATCTC
The DNA here is from genome assembly GCA_913043815.1 of uncultured Gammaproteobacteria bacterium. GTDB lineage: Bacteria > Pseudomonadota > Gammaproteobacteria > Pseudomonadales > Azotimanducaceae > UBA4421. Next base: position 18,116 of record CAJWNY010000022.1, on the reverse strand, counting down.
TTTCCAGGTTGCCGAAGAGGGTTTGTCGCATCAGTTTCCAATGCCCTCAACCCCAAAGCCTGAAGATTTAAAAGACGAAGACGAACTACGCAGAGAGCAAGCGCAAGCATGGCCGGCAGAATTTCAAGAATCGTTTACCGGCTCCTCCGCTATCCAGATGAAACATGTAGCACCCACCGATTTGCTTAATCCCAAGCCTACTGAACCCGTTCAACGTTGCTGGATGAAAAGTGGTGAAGCGCTGCCTGACGACCCGCGCCTGCATCAGTGTGTGCTTGCCTATCTTTCAGATTGGTCTTTGCTGGATACGGCTGCTCGCCCGCATGGGGTAAGCTTTATGCAGCAGAATGTACAGGTGGCGAGCCTAGATCACGCCATGTGGTTCCACCGCCCGTTTAGAGCCGATGAATGGCTGCTGTATGACCAAGACAGTCCTAATGCCAGTGGTGGCAGAGGCTTCAATAGAGGATTGATTTACAATCAGGCCGGGGAGTTGGTGGCATCTACGACCCAAGAAGGGTTGATGCGCATCCATAATTAGACGTTTGTATAACGATCGACGAACCCTTCCACTCTAGAACCGTAGCATTGGACGTTTGTCCGGAATCTATCAACACAAGAAAAGACATTTAGGGCCAGTCTTTTTAGAAACAAACTTTGCGGAAAAGTCCTTTGGGCATTGTGACTAGAGGCAGATATTTTTTTAGGAAAGCTATTTTTTGGGGAAAGCCAGTTTCTGCCAAAGATCCTGATAATCATAATCAGTTTGTAGAGCCAAGTTCAGGCGGTTGTAAGATCCAAAATCGCTGACAAGATGCGTTACTTGGACAATGCCCTTATCAGTTAAACCCACGCTGCGTAAACCCTCAATATCAGCATCAGTTATCGCCGCAGGTTCTTCATTCACTTTAAGTGCATATTCCAATATCTGCTTCAGGCGAACATTACTGACGATTTCTGTACCCTTTTGCAAAAGCTCACTAATAAGACCTTCAGACTCTCCCAACCCATGATTAAGAATGGTACAGAAAGCGGCCGTACAATAGGCGCAACCATTGCGCTGCGAGACCAAAATACCAATGTGCTGAATTTCATCCATTTCCAGCTCGCCTGCTTCCCACAGCACTTTAGTAGCGCCGAGTTTGGCGATAAAAAATTCAGGAAAGTTCAGCTCAACAAAAAAATGGTTAGGGACACTGCCTTCCATTTGCGTCACCCAATCAAAAATCCCTTGTACCGCTGGATCATTAGTTTGATCTGGTTTAGCAATTTTAACTCTAGCCATTTTTCTTCCTTTAGCAAAAGTCGGTTGCGCTCTGAGGCGCAACCATAATACCTATATCAGCCTTAGCCCTTAGTTGAAGTCGCGTCTAAGTTCTAAACGCCACTCTCTGCCGCGATCAAACAAACCTTCAAAGGATTGGAATGCGGTACCGTACACGCCGCTAATTAGATAGTCATCATCGGTTAAATTACGTCCTGACAATGTCACCAACCAATCTTCATCGGCACTTATCCAGCGCACACTGGCATCTACCAACTGCACAGAATCTGTGGCGAGTGTTGGTGTGTTAAAAGCGTCGTTGAAGGTTTCAGCTCTGTAACTCCAATCCGCACGGAATATCAGGGTGCCTGAGTCATCCATCTGCACTTCTTTAGAGACACCTAAACTCGCTGCGAATTCTGGCACACGTTCAAACTCGAAAGACTCGCTGATCAAAGTAATACTTGTATCAATACTCTCATAGCCAGCATTCAGGTAGGCAAAACTCCCTTCGATCAACCAACCCGCGCCGGGAGACACCAAGGCCTCAAGCTCTAAGCCCTCAATAGATGCCTGGCCTAAATTACGCGTTACCGGAGCAACACTGTTAAATACCTGCACCTGCAGTTCTTCATAATCGGTACTAAAAAGGGCGCCGTTAATGCGCAATGTGCCATCATTGAACGTGCCTTTAAAACCCACTTCGGAGACGTCCACAAATTCTGGATCGTAAGTTGGAATCAAATCTATATCAGCTGTGCCGGCAGGCGCTGTGAATGGAACAACCACTGGTGGAAAAACTCTCTGAGTAAATCCGCCAGACTTAAAGCCCTCGGAATAATTGAAATAAATCATTAAGTCATCTGAAATGTCATAAGCAAAATTCACCGCAGGAGTAAACTCCGACACATCAATTTCTTTTTCTAGCAAAGGTAAGATTCGTCCACCTGCTTGCAAGAAAGGCGCGTCCAAAGCCGCCAAGGGATTGCCCGCTGGCACCAAATCACTAATCCCAGCGTAGTAATTTTCGAAAATAATTTGGTCTGGGGTGAAAGACTTCTGCTCGTCTGTATAGCGACCGCCTAGGGTGACGTGAAAATCCTCTGTCACATCATAAGTCACCTGCGCGAATGCCGCCCATGCTTCATTGTCAAAATCACCGCCTGAGCGGAAATTGGAAACTGTGAAATCTAAGATGTTAGTGTTGGTACCCTCTTCAGAAAAGTAGTACAGGCCGGTAGTCCACTGAACTTTATCGTAGGTCCCTAACAGCTGAAATTCTTGAGTGAACTGATCTTGATCCAAAACGTCAGAAAACTGAGATATACGATGAGGCGAATGGTCCCCATCGCGAGCGAATTCTGAGTCTAACTGACGAACGGCTGTGATTGATTTCAGTGACCATGCGTCATTGACATCGTAGTTCAAAGTAACAGAAGCACCAAAAGTATCGTTTTCTGAATACGCAGGCGCTGTACCTTTGTCACTGCCATCTTTACCGACGTAACGATTGTCATAGCAATTCGCACTGGCAGGATTAGTAGTTACACCGCCGCCGGCAGCATTAGTCACGGCGCACGGTTGTCCAGGCCCTAAGGCCGCTGTGGTGACGTTATGAATAAAAGCCATTGGGGGTGGCGGCGCAAGCACAACACCGGCCAACTGGCTTAGGTCAGTAAAATCAATGCCGATCAATTCCATGGCAGGACCATTTTCACGATCGCGCGACACATCCAAATTAAGCTGCGCAGAAAAAGCGTCTGTTGGCTCCCAATTCACTGCAAGGCGGCCAGCAAGGGTGTCGTCATTACCTAAATCAATACCGTCAGCGCGCTGCACATGGCCATCTTGCTTAAAGCTTGCAAGAGATATTCGCGCGGCCAAGGTTTCACCAAAGGGGGATTCGATGGAACCTTTAAAATTTTGCAGTTGGTCAGTGCCCGCAGTAAAGGCCAAGCTACCGGTGCGGTCACCACCCACTTCAGGTTTGATCGTAGTAATTGATATAGCGCCACCAATTGTGTTGCGGCCAAATAATGTGCCCTGAGGACCACGCAATACTTCTAAACGCTCGATATCGACCAAATCTAAAATTGCGCCCACAGAGCGAGCAATATATACACCATCAACGTATAGACCCACACCAGGCTCAGTTGTAGGCAAAAACTCTTTTTGCCCTACGCCGCGTAAATAAATCGCTGCAGAATTAGATGCACCACCAAAACTGGGGTTATTTTCTAACGTTAAGCTTGGCGCAAAACGCGATATTTCGTCCAATTTAGTAATGCCACGATAATCTAACGAATCTCCTGTGTATGCAGAAATCGCAATAGGTGCATCCTGCAAACCCTCCTCACGGCGCCGAGCAGTCACAACTACTTCTTCAATCACCGCACTAAAACCAGAACTGCGCTCTCTGGTGTCGTCAGCGCCAGCTAAACTAGCCAAAACCGACGAGGTAAAAGCAACAGCAATCGCTAGACCGCTTTTATTTATGTTCACAAGAAATCCCCTTTTCATCATTTAATCGTTCCATTTATTTTTTCGTGAGCTAAAAATGCCAGCGCCTCAAGCATTTGATGCGAGTTTTTCCCCAGCGGCTCTAACTGTTGCTGGCTCTCACTTTTACTAACTTGCTTTAAAATTAAACGTGTCTATGCAATCACAGGTACATTACTCATCGCCTCAGCAATTTTCGCATCAGACAAATCTAAGTCCTCCATCCCACCACTCATATACTTATCGTATGAAGCTAAATCAAGATGGCCGTGACCACAAAGCGCAGTAAGAATAACCTTCTCTTCACCAGACTCTTTACAGGCCAGCGCTTCACGAATAGCTGCGGCTAAAGCATGAGTTGGTTCAGGAGCAGGTACAATACCCTCCGAGCGGGCAAACTGTAGCGCACTAGAAAAACATTCGGTCTGAGGAATAGAAATGGCTTCAACTAAACCCAGTTCATAAATATGTGACACTAAGGGTGCCATCCCGTGATACCTCAAACCGCCCGCATGGATTGCCTCTGGAATAAATCCGTGTCCCAAAGTGTGCATCTTCATAAGCGGCGTTAAACCCGCGGTATCGCCAAAGTCATAACGATACTCGCCTTTGGTCAGAGTTGGACAGGCAGTAGGCTCTACACAACGAATTATTGGATTCATATTACCCGCCATCTTTTCACGTAGAAAAGGAAAAGCTAAGCCACCAAAGTTTGAGCCGCCACCGGTACAACCCACCAATACATCTGGGGTTTCACCCACCTTGGCCAACTGCAGTAGCGCCTCTTCGCCAATAATGGTCTGGTGTAAAAGAACGTGATTCAAAACACTACCAAGGGCGTAGCGAACACTCGGATCTTGCACTGCTTCGCTGACTGCTTCAGAAATAGCAATACCAAGCGATCCTGGGTGGTCCGGATCTTGCGCCAATAACGATCTACCAAATTCAGTCACCGTTGACGGACTCGGGTGCACTTTACCGCCCCATATTTCCATCATCGTGCGTCGATAAGGCTTCGCCAAGTAAGAGGCCGCCACCTGCCAAATTTCACACTCCAAACCAAACTGCGCGCAGGCAAAGGCTAGAGAACTGCCCCATTGCCCTGCCCCGGTTTCAGTTGTGAGTTTGCGCACGCCTTCTTGAGCGTTGTACCAAACCTGAGGCACCGCAGTGTTGGGCTTGTGCGAACCAGCCGGGCTTACGCCTTCGTACTTATAAAAAATCTTTGCCGGCGTATCTAGTAACTTTTCCAATCTGTGAGCTCTAAAAAGCGGACTGGGGCGCCATAACCGATAAACATCCAGCACTTCACCCGGGATATCGATATAACGCTCAGTAGACATTTCTTGCGCGATTAGCGCTTTGGGGAATAAAGGAGCAAAGTCTTCCGCAGTGGCAGGCTGATGAGTGCCTGGATGCAGCGCTGGAGGCGGTGGTTCTGGCAGGTCTGCCACAATGTTGTACCACTGTGTTGGCATCTCATCTTCTTCAAGCAAGATCTTCGTGTAATCACTCATTAATATGTCCAAATAAAAAACAGCCACAAAGGCTTAAAAACTAACTCCCCGTCCGGCCGACATCATATTGCTACCAATGCAGAAAGAAAAGCACACTCAACCGAATGCTATGCAGTGGTATCAGTTCTCGAATCCAAAACACATATATCTTTACTTATATCGCGTGCTTCAAATGCAAACCTGACAGTAAGGACGATGCATTTGGTCGAGCAAATCCCGATAACCAGATAAACCGACGGATGCCCGAACAATTGGCCTAATCGCTGAGTCACTATTCCCTCAGGCCACGAAATAGGAGTGACCTACGAATTCGGCGCTCGATAAGGGGCGATACTTAAAGTTGTGATTGATTTAGACCCAATTTTTGCAGGGTTTTTCTGCCTATTTTCACCCCCCGCAGATATCGACAAAGGTTTCAAACGCCTATTCCGTCCACCACCTATTCGTTATCGAAGGATTAAAACCCTGTACTGCTCTTCCCAATAGTGTAATTTACATTAGGGAATTCGGAAATTGAGGGAGAAAAATGAAAGATTTACGCCGCCAGTTCGCAAGCGTGGGCATAATTTTTTTAACGACATTCTTGGCGGCCTGTTCTAGCCCGCAAGACGATAAGAGAACCGACGTAAGCGCCGATAGAGACTCTGCGACATTAAAACCCAGATTTAACGCACCTAGTCTCGTGATACCCGCCGATACATTTACCGCAGAGCCTCAAGCCAACGCTTACCGCGAAGCTTATTTTGGTGACCTGCACGTGCACACAGACTATTCATTTGATGCGTACGCGTTTGGCACTGTAGCCACACCCTATGACGCCTATAAATACGCTCAAGGCGAAGCAATAGCCCATCCAGCCGGTTTTAAAGTACAATTGGGTGAGCCATTGGATTTTTATGCGGTTACTGACCATGCCATGTTTTTAGGCGCAGTCAAAGCGGCAGCCAATACAAACACCGAATTCTCGCAAGAGCCTCACGTACAAGACCTGCATAATATCAATGCGCCAGACAATCTAAACCTTGCTAGCCTACCCCAGCGTGTAAAGGCCTTTAGCACGTTCCTACCCGATACTTTGAATAGAATAACTAACGGCCAAACCGATGTGGCTACTGTCAACCAAATCGCTAAAGACGCTTGGGCAGACATTGTTCAAGCAGCCCAAGCAAACAATCGTCCAGGAGAATTCACCACGTTCGTTGCCTATGAATACACCTCTTCCACGGACGGACGCGGCAACTTGCACCGCAACGTAATATTCAGGGATTCAGATAAGCTACCAACAATGCCTTTCTCGCGCTTTCACAGCCAAAATCCAGAAGGTCTTTGGGATTGGATGGATGGCTTGAGGGCCCAAGGAATAGAGACTCTCGCGATACCCCATAACTCCAATGGATCGAACGGCGCAATGTTTCAAATGGTTGACTGGGCGAGTAAACCCATAAATGAAACCTATGCCCAGCGCAGAATTCGCAACGAACCTTTAGTTGAAATAACGCAGGTAAAAGGCACATCAGAAACACACCCACTGCTTTCTCCAAATGACGAATGGGCTAATTTTGAGATAATGCCTTATCGAATAGCCACCACGATAGCTAGCCAACCAGAGGGCTCTTACGCAAGACAAGCACTACTGAACGGCATGACCCTGGCAGACCAGGGTTTGTCCAACGCTTATCAATTCGGTTTTGTCGGCGCTTCCGATACCCATACGGGGGCGGCATCATTAGATGAGGAGAACTATTTCTCCAAAGTTGGCTTATTAGATGGAAACGGCAGTCGCCGCGGATCTGAACCGCTAACCGCCGGCGATGCTGAAATCATCAAAGCAGCCGGTAGAGTAGAAATCAAACAAGTAGATGGCAAGCAATATGCCTCGGGCGCCTATGAAACTTGGGGAGCCTCTGGCCTCACAGGGGTATGGGCGGAGGAAAATACACGAGATGCAATTTATCGCGCTCTTAGGCGCAAAGAAACTTTTGCTACATCGGGACCCAGAATTAAGATCAGGTTGTTTGCCGGTTACGACTTTGCTAACGACTCCCTTAACGATACCGATGAAGTTGCTTCGGCCTATACAAGCGGTGTCAGCATGGGCTCTCAACTATTCGCCAACGGTGTCCAGGCGCCGACTCTACTAGCTCATGCTACCCGAGACCCAAACTCCGCACCTCTACAACGACTACAGATCATTAAAGGCTGGACCGTGGACGGCAAACACAATGAAAAAGTTTATGACGTTGCTTGTTCAGATGGCGGCATAGTGGACGCCATTACTTATCGCTGCCCTGACAACGGTGCTCAAGTAGATCTGAGCAACTGCGCGATAAGTCGCAACTTAGGCTCTGCAGAGCTCAAAGCGAAGTGGCAGGACCCAGAGTTCAACTCGGAACACCGGGCCTTTTATTACGTACGCGCACTGGAGAATCCAACCTGTCGCTGGTCAACTTGGGACGCTATTAAGGCTGGGGCAAAGCCACGATCCGATCTGCAAGCAACCATTCAAGAAAGAGCATGGTCTTCGGCTATTTGGCTAGTGCCGCCGACTGGATAGAGCGCAAACGCCTAAAAATTGGCAATGTGACTCAACGTCGAACTGGTGATCAACTGCATCAGTTGCATTGCTGAGGCAATCATCTTTAACGAAGTTGAAACTTGCACTTCATTGGCAAACTCTGGTTTTAACAAAAGGTGCGCATGCCAAATAGCCACCTTTGGATGCAGCTTTGCGAAAGGATATCCAGCCATATACAGTCGCTGAGTATAAATAAACCACGCAATGTCTAACAAAGTCACTTCGCCGCCACAAAGGTAGCGATTGTGCGTCAGCCTTTGCTCCAGCAATTCATAGACTGCAAAAAAGTTCTGGGCCGCTTCATGGGCGCGACGATCAGTAATACCGTCAACGGCATAGGTGCGCCAAAAACTTAGTTCTATCTCTCTGCGCGGGTCCACCTCGCCATTAATAATATTTTCAGATTGCTCATATAAACTCAGAGCTTCAGGACGTTTGCGCGCCAAAAATCCTGGCAAAACAAAACGCATGGTCAGGGCGCGCAAATCTAAGTGCAGATCATTTTCTTCATCCAAACCAGCTATGATGTCTTCACGGTCATCGTCCGGAATAAGCTTTAAGTTAGAAAACGTTTCGTCTAAGTAATACAGTATGTCGTTGCTTTCTATGTGCACTTCACCGTCATGCACCAAGACTGGCACCAGGCCTCTTGGATTGATGCCCAAAAACCAGGGTTTATAGTTGTCTTGCTGGGTTAAGTTAAGTGGGTGTGGAGTCCAATTAATACCCTTCAAATTCAGAAAAATACGTGTTTTTTGCGAGCAGGCTGAATCTGAAAAATTAATCAGATGAACCCCTTTCCAGTGCAAAACTTCTTTTGTCTGAATTTCTTCTGGAACTAGTTGAACCATTGTAGATCTCTCCTACGACAAATCGCATCCGAACAGCATATACCTAACTATTATTTCCGAAGATTTGGATCAGTAAGAACTTATGCCATATGGATGAAGTGATCAAGTTCCCCGAAATGCGCCCCGAGATGGAAGCTAATCTACACGCACAAAATCTGCTTCAATTGCTCAAACACTGAGTTAATATTCAGGGTCAATCAAGTCCAAAAAAATGAGGGGAATTCCTTGAAGGCAGCAATTATGCGCAACGCTAAAATCATTGTAGACGATATGGCCACGCCAATACCCAGCCAAGGTGAAGTTTTAGTTAAAACACTTGCGTGCGGCATTTGTGGCTCGGATTTACACGCCCTTAAACACGGCCGCCAAATGGTGGAAACCTCAACTGAGACAGGCGGTTCGTTTTCAATGGATCTGGGCAAAGACATTGTAATGGGACACGAGTTCTGTGCAGAAATCCTCGATCACGGACCCGGCACCAAACACGCTTTTAAAGCGGGCACGCGAGTTTGTTCCTTTCCAATGACTGTACATAACGGCGCGCCCTCCACCGTGGGTTACTCCAATGTCGTCCCCGGCGGTTATTCGCAGAACATGGTCCTCACGGAATCTATGCTGCTGGCGGTACCCAACGGCCTCGCCACCCAACATGCCGCGTTAACAGAACCTATGGCGGTTGGATTACACGCGGTGCGCATGGCGAGGCTAAATAAATCAGAAATACCCTTGGTCATTGGCTGCGGCCCAGTGGGCCTAGCCGTGATCAGCGCGCTCAAACATATGGGGATTGGACCGATCATCGCAGTAGATTACAGCGCCAAACGACGTCAGTTAGCTGAACTTATGGGCGCAAATCAGGTCCTAGATCCAAGCAAAACGTCGCCTTATGAAACGTGGGCGGAAGCCGCCCAAAAAGATGTGCACGGCAACCAAATGCCGGTGGAACCTTTCTCAGGCCAATCTTTCCGAGAGGGCGTATTTTTCGAATGCGTAGGTGTACCAGGTGTCATCGACCAGATAATGGCCGGGGCGAAAAAAGGCTGCCGAATAGTCGTTGTTGGGGTATGCATGGAGTCTGATGAATTTAGGCCCTTAGTTGGCATAAACAAGGAACTCAGCTTGCAGTTTGTATTGGCATATACGCCAGAGGAGTTCGCAGAGACCCTAAACAGCATTGCGGAAGGACACGTGGACGTGGCGCCCTTGATTACCGATACAGTAGGATTGGATGGCGTAGCGCAAGCCTTCGAAGATTTGGCCAATCCTGAGGTGCACGCGAAAATATTAGTGGACCCCACAATGGACAGTAAAAACCAATAGGAGCACGTAATGGTCAACGTTGAAGATAAGGCTGATAACGCAGAGCAAATCAAATATTGGAACAATAAAGCAGGGACTGTTTGGGTTGCTCAACAAGAGCACTTGGACCGATTACTCGCTCCACTTTCCCAAGCTGGACTCGCTGCGGCAAAATTTTCAGCCAATGAATCTGCACTAGATATTGGCTGCGGTTGCGGTGACACCAGTCTTGCACTTGCCGTAAGCCAAAGTAACGGCTCGGTAACTGGCGTGGATATTTCAGAGCCTATGCTAGCCCATGGAAAAATGAGAGCAGCGTCAACGCCCAACCTCACTTTTGAACTAGCCGATGCCGCTGTAGCGGAATTCAATAGCCAATACGACTTGCTGTTTTCTCGGTTTGGGGTGATGTTTTTTTCAAATCCAGAAGCTGCATTCGAGAATTTACGCAAAGCACTTAAACCAACTGGTCGAATGGTCTTTGTCTGCTGGCAGCCTCCAAGTGAAAATCCTTGGATGTCATTAGCAGGTAAAGCCGTGCAGCCCTTCATGCCCCCAGCCACAACATCACCCAATCCATATGCACCCGGCCCCTTTGCATTCTCCGATCCAGCGCACGTTCTGGCCATTCTTACCGGAGCAGGCTTCACCGATGTGCAGATGCAATCGTTTAATACCCCGCTACACATTGCTAATAATTTGGATGATGCTTTGTACTTTCAAACTCAAATCGGTCCTGCAGCCAATGCTGTTGCAACCCTTGGGGGTGAGGAAAAAAACAAAGCTCTAAATGCGGTAAAAGAAATTTTTCGGCCTCAAATGACAGAAAAAGGTCTAGATTTAGAGTCCGCTATTTGGATAGTCAGCGCCCGCAACAAGCACTAGGCATCCGCTTGAACAGACGACTTCTTCAAACCTACAAAGTGAGGGCTGAAAAAGACCTCATCCTCTAACTAGGCAAGAGATCAGTGCTTAACGGCAGCTATCTGTCTTGAACAACACTCGTCAAATAGGTAAATAACAGCGCCTCAGTGACTGAATTATTCTCGTCACTATTTAGATGCTCTGAAACAAATGCTCAAAAAATAATCTGTACTTCGCTATATTCCTGAATCCGACTATTAAGCCAGCACTTTCGCTGACCGAGATCTAAAATCTGAAACTTATTATCCGCTAAATATTTTCGTTATAGAATTTCGCTTCCTACTTGAAATGCAAGGCGCTCATCGATGTTGTGCTTGATATTCTTCATTAGGACGCATATCCGTTGCGCTGGCGACACGGTTGGTCATATTGAAAAACGCGGCCACATTGGCAATATCCCAAATATCGCGATCGCTAAAACCTACATTTCGCAGAGCTTGACGATCTGCCTCTTCGATCTTGTAGCTCTCAACCGTAATCTGCGCTGCAAAATCTAACATTGCGCGTTGGCGTTTATCCAATTCCGCCACTCTGTAGTTCATCACCATCATCTCACCAAGGTTAGCATCACCGGAAAGTTCTCTCACAGCGGCGCCATGTGCTGTTAAGCAATAAAAACAACGGTTGATAGACGATACAACCACGGCAATCATTTCACGCTCTAACTTGCTTAGCGCACTACTTGCCAACATCAAGTCATTGTAAAGACCAGTAAAGGCATTGAGCTTATCTATATCAAAGGCGTAAGCTTGCAGTACATTGGGAACCATGCCCAACTTGTCTTGGCAAACTTCAAAATACTTTTTCGTACCTTCAGGTAATGGGTCAAGCATAGGCAGGTCTAATGCAGTGGGTTGCGACATCTATATTTCCATTTATTAAATTCGATAAGCAGTCTTTCACAAAGAGGGGCGACAAGGAAGAATGGACATACATCCACAATTTATTGGCGAGGATCACTTTTTCTAAGCACTATCCAACCTTAAGTCATCGAGGCTGATCGGGCCCCACCCCTCCACTCTATGGGTGGCGAGGTGCATCCGCAGTGACGTACCTAACAAGCGACAAACCCTCAGCCTAACGAAAAAATCGAAAAACCCAATTCAGCGCTGGTAGCGCACCTGTCCAGCAACAATAGTCATATCTACTAAAGTATTAGGAATCTGCTCTTCATCAACACTCAGGATATTCTGAGATAGCACCACAATGTCCGCCAACTTACCTGGCGTTAGCGACCCTTTATGCGCTTCCTCGAAGGCCGCAAAAGCATTATTTATGGTGTAGCTGGCAAGCGCTTCTACTCGGGTCATAGCCTGCTCGGGATAGAATTTTTCGCCACTATTAGTCATACGCGATACAGACGCGTAATAAGATGCAATGGGATCTATGCCCTCCACAGGCACATCAGTGCCATTTGCTACAACAGCGCCGCTATCGATAAGGTCGCGCCAAGGATAAGAAGTTAGTTTGGTGCGGGCATCGCCCAACCGGGATGGCACCCACGGACCATCTGAGATGGAATGAACACCTTGTATTGCGGCAATAACACCCAACTCGCCGAATCGAGGCACGTCTGCAGGATCTATGTGCTGGGCATGTTCCACGCGCCAGCGCAAGTCCTGCACCAAGTCCTGATCTGCGTTTGCACTTAACTCTTGATCAGCAGCTTGCGCAGAAGCAAACGCGCGTTGATACAAATCCAAAGTTTCTCGGTTCGCCCTGTCTCCGATGGCGTGAGTATTGACTTGATAGCCATACTTAACCGCCAACCGCGCGGTTTCTTCAATGTCCTCAACCGACTCCAATACCAAACCCGAGGTACTCGGCAAATCCACATAAGGCGCCAACAACCAGGCTCCATGAGCGCCAAGGGCACCATCAAGCTGGCGCTTAATAGATCGAACCGTAAGAAAATCGTTTTCTTCGGCCGGCATATAATAAGACGGTAAAAGTTGCTCCATTTCCGCGTTACTTTCGCCGCGAACCATGACATACAACCTGATGGGCAACGCGCCTTCAGCTTCCAATTGCTTGAAAAAGTCTATGGTCGCAAAATCTGCACCAGCGTCTTGGAAGGAGGTCACGCCATTGGCAAGAGCTTCCGCACTGGCCAGAAAAACTTGCTCACGTTTCAATCGCTCCACTTCGTCAGCACTACGCCGTGATTCATATTCAGCACCGGCACTGGCCACCAACCGTTGTGCTGTTTCGCGCAACAATCCTGTCGCACGACCACTCTCCGCACGGAGAATGGTGCCGCCATCCGGATCTGCTGTGGCATCAGTGATGCCTGCTGCTTGCAGCGCAGCATCATTTGCAAAAGCGGCATGACCACTGGCATGGCCTAATAAAACCGGATTATTCGGCGATATAAGGTTGAGCGTGTTGTTCAAAGGCACGCCATCTATAGCGCCTTCAGGAACTCGCTCCCACTTATCCTGGTGCCAGCCGCGACCAAAAATCCATTCACCAGGCTCGGCGCTGTCAACCGCAGCCGCCACACGACTAACCGCTTGGTGCCAACTCGTAATATCCGTCAGATCAAGGATTTGCTTAGAACGACCAAGGCTCATAAAGTGACCGTGGCCTTCTATAAATCCTGGCATTGCCATCCGCCCGGCCAGATCAATCACTTGAGTATCCGCATTGATATATGCGCCGATTTCTTCGTTGTTGCCCACAGCAATTATTTTATGGCCAGCCACCGCAATGCCCTGCACATTGCCAATCCCATCATCAACGGTTACCACCACACCATTTCGCAAAACCATGTCTGCAAAAACAGTGGGCAGTGTTTGAGTGTTGCTAGGGGTATCGCAGCCACTCAGCAGCAGGGACACGCTCATTAATGACAAACAATACTTCGAGAACAAAAAACGCATACAACACTCCCAACTCGATAGAGACTAATAGATCAAATACCAATATAGATCTGGCTAATTTACCCCAACGTATGCTCTTTATGTAGCTCCCCTAAACGCGTTTTTGTAAACGGCACGTCTAACAAATTGGTTTGAAAGTGCCCAATGACGGTTAAACCCGAATATTATGAGCACCATAGCAAACGATACACCGACGAAAAAGAGGAACGCCTACGCCCTGGCGAAAGAGACGACAGCGCTGCCCGAGCAAGCAGAAGAGGTTGGTAACCACGCCACCACCTAAGTCCTACATAAAATCATATTAATCTGCGCCGGGAGTCTTTGAGTAAAATTGTTTTGGACGAATCGTACTAGCCATTAACCTATCTCGTCAGTTTCAACTGTCACGAGCAAGTAGCGAGTCTCACCCCCAGAGTGCAGCGAGGAACAAACCGACACATCAAAGAGCTAGCAAAAAAAGCCTAGAAGAACAATTCTAGGCCTAAACATAACCGAGACTTGATCTAGAACTACCTCAGCTCGAGACCCTGCAGGGTGCCTTCTTGGCGCCAGGCGTCAAGCACCTTAAAGAACTTCACTGGCCCTGCGCCATAAGAGCCATTTTGTACGCTCTTAGGATTAGGTTTGCCTTCATTATTGTAATAGCCCGGCGTACAACTGGCCTGAAAGCTCTCGCTAAGACGCGACATTTTAACAATTTCCTGCACCCAAGCAGCCTCAGCGTCTGCCGCTACTTCAACGGTTTCCGCATTTGCCTCAGCGCAGCGATTTATTATATAGGCAACATGCTTGGCTTGTTCATTCATCGCGTGAGGAAAACTAACGGTAAAGCCAGACTGCGCGTTACTGATAATAAAACAGTTAGGGAAGCCTCGCGTTTGCAGACCATGCAGCGTAGATATGCCATCCTGCCACTTGTCTTTTAGGCTCAACCCATCGCGACCAATTAAGTCGTAGCCAGAGCGTCGAGTATATTCGGTACCCACTTCAAAGCCGGTAGCAAACACGATGCAATCCAACTCAATTTCTACACCATTAGCGACAATTCCTTTCTCAGTAATTTTGTCGATGCCGCTGCCTTGAGTATCAACCAAATGCACACCCGGTAAATTAAACGAATCTAAGTATTCATCGTTAAAACAAGGCCGCTTACAAAACTGACGATAATAGGGCTTCAAAGCCTCTGCGGTATTAGGATCGTTTACCAACTCTTCAGCCCTGGCGCGTACCTGCTCCATTTTCTGAAAATCCGCTAATTCCATTTTTTCTGCCACTTCCTGAGGAGAAAGCCTCGCGCCCCCCTTAAAGTTAACCATTGAACCTAGGTTACGAATGATCTCAGTCCAACCATCGTTAACCATGTCGACATCGGCAAACCCGCCAGAAACTAGGGTATTAAAGTTATCCATACGCACTTGCTGCCAGCCAGGCTTTAGACTCGCAGCCCAAACTGGGTCAGTGGGTCGGTTTGCGCGAACATCGACAGAAGATGGCGTTCTCTGAAAAACATAAAGCTCATCAGCACCTTTAGCCAAGTGGGGCACACATTGAATAGCTGTGGCACCAGTACCAATCACGCCAACCTTCTTGCCTTTAAGGCCAGTCAAGTTACCTTGTGGGCCTCCGCCGGTGTAAGAGTAGTCCCACCGACTGGTGTGAAATGTATGGCCCTTGTATTCGCTAATACCTTTAATACCCGGCAGCTTAGGTCGATTCAGCGGACCATTGGCCATCACTACATAACGCGAACGCATACGATCACCTCTGTTAGTTTTCACCGTCCATAATTTTGTGACCTCACTCCACTCAAGACCCTGTACTTCAGTTTGGAAACAAGCGTGCTCGTAAAGATTAAATTTTTCGCCAATCGCCCGGCTATGCGCTAGGATTTCCGGCGCGTGGGTATATTTTTCTTTGGGAACAAAGTTCAACTCTTCGCACAGCGGTAAATACACATAGGATTCCACATCACAGGCCGCGCCCGGATATCTGTTCCAATACCAAGTACCGCCGAAGTCGCCGCCTTTTTCGATAATACGGACACTGCCCACACCCGCTTCAGTCAAACGCGCCCCAGACAACAGACCACCAAACCCGCCACCAATTACAATGACATCTACTTGGTCTTCTAACGGCGCTCTTGAGAACCCTGATTCAACATAGGGGTCGTCCACGTAGTGGGAAAAGTCTCCAACAACCTCTTGATATTGCTCGCTGCCATCGCTGCGCAAGCGCTTATCTCTCTCAACCCGGTATTTTTCTCTCAACGCTGCTGGATCAAAACCCAAATCATTTACAACAGAATTCTCACTAGACACAGTTACTACACTCCTAAGTCACTCAACACATTTACCAACAACACTGCAAACTCATAAAACCGTCTATTACTCTCCGAATAGACCCGTTGAGTAAGACAGTTATAGTTCTGAGCATCAGCGCTGGTCTACAACACAGCTCAGAAAAACATCTCCAAGAAGCCAAACGTCTAAGAAACGGTCCTTTTAGCATACCCGTATTTGGTTCTAACTTGCTTTAGCTTTTTTGAATGCTGCCAGCGCAAATATTGATACGGCTATGAAGGTAAATACCATTCCGGCACCACCACCTAAAAATGCGAGCGCTCCAGCCAAGTCACCCTCGCCATAAGGCGTAGTCGCAACCGAAAGCCCTCTGTTAGCGGCAAAGTTACCGCCCCAGTAAAACACTGTATTGGCCCAACCCGTAATGATCATGCCCCAGCCTGCCCATTTCTCGCGGCGCCCAGATAGCTCTAGGGTTTGCATTAAGTAGGCCGCTCCAGCAATCATCACACCATTCAAAATGCCACCTACGTGCGCCGCCTGCCAGCCTCTGGTTGAGCCAGGAATTGTCACTTTCCACTCAGGAAATGGCCACAAGGTCACTGCATCCAACAATGAAAAGATAAGCATTACTCCTGATAAGAGACCTATCAACAGCACCGCCATTGCGTTGCCTATCACTAAATATCTCAGTTTATTATCTTGCTGCACTATCACTCCCCAACTTATACCTTAAGCATACTTCTGATCTTGTCGTTATCTAAGGTCAAAACGTCGTTATCTTCGCGATAGAGCTTTCGCCAAGCCACCGCAATAGAGTTTTGCTCGCCATTACAGATAGGGTGATTGCGTGGATGATATGAGCGCGAAAATACCGGCAACGCCGCATAAGCCAAATCCCAGGCGAAGGACGCAAAAAACTTCCAAGCTCGGGCTTTATCCTTAAAACGTCGATAACAGCTCTCACCCTTCACCATTAAGCGATAGGCTTTGAAGGTTTCCCAGCAAATATGCAGAAATGCATAAAGCACCATATAACGTCGATAAGCCTCTGAGTCAGGGTAATTGGCCTTGAAGAAATCAAATGCCACACCCCCATGCTCTACCTCTTCCACCTGGTGCCAGACCCACAAAGCGCGAATGGTAGGATCAGCTTCCTGCATGAGTTCTTCGTAGCGGTTGAGGATGATCATACCGCCCAGA
This sequence comes from uncultured Gammaproteobacteria bacterium, assembly GCA_913043815.1. GTDB lineage: Bacteria > Pseudomonadota > Gammaproteobacteria > Pseudomonadales > Azotimanducaceae > UBA4421. The sequence continues at coordinate 802 of CAJWNY010000022.1, read as the reverse complement.
AAGGTAAAAGTTTCGTAGCCTGAAGTAAATCCGATATGAAATTTTTTGTCCTTTTCGGCAAAGATTTTGGCAAAGTAATTCTGCGCACTCGCGTCCAATGCCGAGAGGCCGGGGTACTTCTCAGCCATTTTTTCGGTCCACCTAACAAAATTAAATGCATGATGCGCTTCCTGGCCTATCAGTGCCTGCACCTCACCCAGCAACACGTCATCCTTGAGCTCGGCTCTATAGGCCCGCATAGTTTTCACTAAAAAACGTTCAAAGTGCGGAACGTGAATACCCAATGCATTAATAAACATTGAAAACTCAGGATTAGTGCGACTCCACAGTGGGTCTGCCACTTGGCTTTGTGACAAGTCGAATTTCAGCGGGCGGACCGGGATATGGTCCATGGGATGTACATTCATTGTCTGCTCTCCTAACCTTTAGCATAGCTGAACCACAAGCTGCTGTATCCTCACACCGCCACGCACCAAACGCGCTTATAGCTAGCCGCGACTGGTATTTTTGTAGTTGTTTCAAATCATATGTTCAGTAGCGTTGACGTTATTAGCCTGCAGGTCAAGAGTGCAGATACTCGCGAGAAATTAAAAGAAGATGCTAGATGAACAAATCAAGCCTAACTAATATCGTCATAGCTGCGGCCACAGTTTTTATAATGATGAGAGGTTGAAAAAGGATACGTGGGCCTAACTCTTAAAAAATTCAGTATTCACCTGGATTAGCGCTTCTTATTTTTTTTTTGGGGGGGGGGCTTTAAAAGAGGCTTAGAAAAAAAGTATTCCCCAAGGGGGCATTTTTT